>NZ_JBIMJQ010000007.1:0-110663 GCF_043674215.1 Streptococcus sp. A22 | reverse complement strand
AGTAGGTGGTACTCTTATCATATCAGGGAATCTTCTTTTTGACTTCTAGAAGTCTCACATCTATTGTAACGCTACAATTTTCAGGAAGCTTGAAGTTGAGAAAAATATTGAATTTTAGTGAATTTGTGATATAATAATAAATGGAGCAAGGTTCGTGCGTGAAGCGGGTCAGGGGAGGAATCCAGCAGCCCTAAGCGATGTCGAGTCTGTGCTCTTTTTGTATGTATTCTAAAAACCCTTTGAAATCAAGCTTTCAGAGGGTTTTATTGTCATATTTCTAGAAACAGGGGCAATTAGATTATTCGCATCATATTCGGTCTCTCGGGCTATTGGTGAGTACAAAAAATACGGCTGGATTTCCAAACCGCATTCTCTAGATTAGTCGACATAGAGTTTTGATTTATCGCTGAGCCAGCTGTAAAGGAGACCGATAAGGAGACCACCGCCGACGTAGTTTCCAAGTCCTGAGAAGAGGAAATTCCTTAGGACACTGAGGATAGTCATGCCCTCGACTGGACCACCATTTGAGAAAAGGGCCAAGGAGAAGGTAGAGAAGTTGGCAATAACGTGCTCAAAGCCTAGGAAGGCAAAGATAAAGATGATAAAGATGAGGGAAATAACACGGCCCGCATCGTCTTTCATGCGCATAGAGATAAAGACAGCGATGTTTACTACGATGTTGGCAAAGATACCCTCGACAAACTGTGTCAGAGGTGTTTTTGCCAGTTTTGCGACAACAGCTTCAATCAGGTAACTATCATGTTCCAAATGTCCAACCTGGTAAGGAGTTGTGAAGGAGAGCATATAGGCTACAATGACTGCCCCAACAAAGTTGAAAAAGATACAAGTAGCTAGAATCTTGAGGGCTGTTTTGGTAGGGATCACTTTACGGTGGATAGCAGAGGTCATGTACATCATATTAGAAGTGCCTAGTTCAGCGTTCATATAAAGAATCATGACCAAGCACCAGCCGAACATGAGTCCGTAGCTGAATTTACCGAGGCCATCTACAATATGATTGAGCTTATCAGCTGTATAAACTGAGATAGCCAAACCAATTGCTAGGTAAACACTGGCCATAGCTGAGCGAATTGCATAGGCGAAGAAGTTGTTTTCAATCAAGTCTGCTTTTTTCTTGATACTTTTGTCAATATTGTAAATGAGCGTGTCATTTTGGGAAGCCATATAAATCTCCTTTGGCGCTTGAAAATAGTGTCAGTAATCATATGTTTTCAGAAAGTAAACGTTTCACTTTCCAGTTAATGCTTTACTTTGTATATTATACTTGATAAAATGAAGAATATCAATAATATTTATAAATCGGAAGGAGAATTGAAATTTATGGATGCAACATGGACAGTGAAATATATCACTGAATTTCTGGCGACTGCCTTGCTTATTATTATCGGTAATGGTACAGTTGCTAACGTTGACCTCAAAGGTACCAAAGGGAACAACTCAGGTTGGATTTTGATCGCTATCGGCTACGGATTGGCTGTTATGATGCCAGCCCTTATGTTTGGTAATGTTTCTGGTAACCATATCAACCCAGCCTTCACACTTGGTTTGGCTGTTTCAGGTCTATTCCCTTGGGCACATGTGGCTCAATACATTATCGCTCAGGTATTGGGTGCAATGTTTGGTCAATTGGTCGTTGTCACCGTTTACAAACCATATTTCTTGAAAACAGAGAATTCAAACCATGTCTTGGGTTCTTTCTCTACTATCAATGCTTTGGACAATGGCAAAGCGGAAAGCCGTAAAGCAGCAACCATTAATGGTTTCTTGAATGAGTTTGTTGGGTCATTTGTCTTGTTCTTCGGTGCGCTTGCTTTGACAAAGAACTTCTTCGGTGCAGAGTTGGTTGGTAAGTTGATTGAGCAAGGCTATGATAAGACTGCTGCTGAAACAATGGTTGCGCCATATACTGCAGGTTCCATTGCAGTAGCCCATGTGGGTATCGGTTTCCTTGTTATGGCCCTTGTTGCAGCTGTCGGTGGTCCAACTGGTCCTGGTCTCAACCCAGCGCGTGACCTTGGTCCTCGTATCGTTCACCACTTCTTGCCAAAATCAATTCTTGGTCAAGCTAAGGCTGATTCAAAATGGTGGTATGCATGGGTCGGCGTTGTTGCTCCAATCCTTGCGTCAATCGCTGCGGTTGCCCTATTTAAATATTTGTATTTGTAATATGAAAAAGTCTGCTCGTCAGGCTTTTCTTCTTTTTTCTTGTTGCGGTGAACTTGCAAGCTGTCTGCTCTGCTATTTTCCTAAAAACTATGCTAGAATATAGACAGAACAATCGGAAAAGAGGGCAGATTATGTCAGAAGTTATTGCATTCGGGTACGGGCGTGCACGGGCGGAAATCCAGCTCAAGCGCCTCAATCGGCACGGTGTGATTGCCGGGGCGACGGGGACAGGTAAGACGGTGACGCTCAAGGTTTTGGCGGAGCAACTGAGTGAGGCGGGCATTCCTGTCTTTCTATCGGACATCAAGGGTGACCTCAATAGTTTGGTCCAGGCCAATACCAAGGAAATTGACCCAAGTCGTTTGGAGCGGACTCAGTATGCAGATTATTCGCCGAGGAGTTATCCCGTTGAGCTGTGGGATGTTTTCGGTGAAAATGGGATTCCAGTACGGATGACCATTTCTGAGTTGGGGCCGGTGCTTTTGACCCGTTTGCTGGGGCTCAATGATACGCAGGAATCCATCCTCAATATCGTCTTTAGTGTGGCGGATGAACGTGGTTTGCTGTTGCTGGACCTTATGGACTTGCGGGCCATGCTCAATTTTGTGGCTGAAAATGCTCAAGAGCTTAGTCAATATTACGGCAATATTCCAGCTCGTTCGGTCGGTGCCATCTTGCGGAGTTTAGTGGTCTTGGAACAGCAGAGCGGGAAACTGTTCTTCGGTGAGCCCAGCTTGGAGATTGCGGATTTGATGCGGACAACTGCTGATGGACAAGGGGTTATCAATGTCTTGCAGGCGACAGAACTTTTCAATCAGCCGACGCTTTATTCGACCGTTCTGCTCAGTCTTTTGTCGGAACTCTACGAAGTTTTACCGGAAGTAGGCGACCTAGACAAGCCCAAGATGGTCTTCTTCTTTGACGAGGCCCATGTGCTCTTCAAGGATGCACCGAAGGTCTTGCTGGAGAAGATTGAGTTGATTGTTCGCCTGATTCGTTCAAAAGGTGTTGGTGTCTTTTTCGTTACGCAAAATCCGACCGATATTCCTGATAGCATCGCTAGCCAGCTAGGCAACCGTATCCAGCATGGGCTCCGTGCTTTCACACCTAAGGAACTGAAAACGGTGGCGACAGTGGCGGATACCTTCCGTCAAGAAGGAGCTGAGGACTTAGCCAAGGTCATTCAAGAATTGCAGGTCGGAGAGGCAGTTGTCTCGACCTTGCAGGCAGATGGAACACCAAGCTTTGCAGACCGGGTGATGATTTATCCGCCGAAGAGTCAGTTGGGAACAGCTGATGCGACTCTGGTCTTGTCTGCCATCAATAATTCTTCTCTGATGGACAAATATGCGGACGCGGTTGACCGAGAATCTGCCCATGAGCAAATTCTAGCGCTGACCCAAGAAAAAGAGGCGCAGTTGATCAAGCAAGCAGAGCAGGCGGAGGCGAAAAAAGCAGCAGAAAAAGCCGCCAAAGAAACAGCAAAATTGGAAGAAAAGGCTGCCAAGGAAAGAGCAAAAGCAGAGGCCAAGGCCAGCAAACCAGCTGCCAAACGTTCCGATTCGATGATGGACCGCTTTACCAAAAATCTCATGAGCCAAGTCGGCCGGGAAGTCGGGCGCGTGGTGACCAGAGGTATTATGGGCATGCTGAAAGGGAAGTAAGTCTGCTAAAACTGAGAACACACCGTCTCAGTTTTTCTTTGCTATTTCACTTGCTATTTGGCTGGAAATAGATTAAAATGATTTTATCACTAGTTAGTAAGGAGTTGGTTCTATGCCTCGTCAGATTCAGGAAATTCTCGATAACTACAAGCCTCAGCCTCTAGGTGAGAAAAGGTCTTTTGCGGTTTTTCTGCCTCTAGTCTGGTCAGATGATCAGTGGCAGGTTTTGTATGAAGTCCGATCGGAGTCTATTTCTCAACCTGGGGAGGTCTCTTTTCCTGGAGGAGGTATCGAAGAGGGGGAATCGGCTGAGACGGCGGTGGTCCGTGAGGTAGTAGAAGAACTGAATCTTGCAGAGGAATCTATAGAAATCTTAGGGGAAATTGACTATCTGGTCTTTGGCAAATCAACTATCCGCTGTTTTGTCGGTCGCTTAAACGTAGACTGGAAAGAGATTGTACCCAATGAAGAGGTGGCCCGCTTGTTCACCGTGCCTCTGGCAACACTCCTTGAGCAGGACCCAATCTACTATCCCCTCTATCTTCGTCTGGATCCGGAGCAAGATTTTCCCTTCGAGCGAATTCGTGGTGGTCGGGACTATCCTTTCAAGCACCACAAACGGTCTATCCCCTTTTATGATAACCTGCCAGAAACAGTTTGGGGAATCACGGCTCAATTTACCCATTGCTTTACAGAAATCATCAGGACAAGCCAGATTGATTTAGAAATGGGAGAGTCAAGGTAAAGTTGACTAGAGCAGAGTGAAGTATAGCTCTGTTGCTCTGGATTCTCTAGGCTATCTGGAAAATGTTACCAAAAAATGCTAATGGAAACTGGACTTTGTGCCAGTTTCTTTTGGTTGCTGCAGCTGATTGTTCGTACTTGGTCTTAGATTGATCATTATCTTGTGAAAAATTTTTCTTTGAATGGGAAAAATGTTAAAAATATGGTACAATTGAAAGGTAAAAATTTTTTAAGGAGTCTATCTAATGGCTAAATTGACTGTTAAAGACGTTGAATTGAAGGGCAAAAAAGTCCTTGTCCGTGTGGACTTTAACGTTCCTTTGAAAGATGGCGTTATCACTAACGATAACCGTATTACAGCAGCTCTTCCAACTATCAAGTATATTCTTGAGCAAGGTGGACGTGCAATTCTTTTCTCTCACCTTGGTCGTGTGAAAGAAGAAGCTGACAAAGAAGGTAAATCATTGGCTCCTGTAGCAGCTGACTTGGCGGCTAAATTGGGTCAAGACGTTGCTTTCATCGCTGGCGCTACTCGTGGTGCTGAATTGGAAGCAGCTATCAATTCTTTGGAAGATGGACAAGTTCTCCTTGTTGAAAACACTCGTTTCGAAGATGTTGATGGTAAGAAAGAATCTAAAAACGACGAAGAACTTGGTAAATACTGGGCTTCACTTGGTGATGGTATCTTCGTTAACGATGCATTTGGTACTGCACACCGTGCACACGCATCAAACGTTGGTATCTCAGCAAACGTAGAAAAAGCAGTAGCTGGTTTCCTTTTGGAAAACGAAATTGCATATATCCAAGAAGCTGTTGAAACTCCAGAGCGTCCATTCGTGGCAATTCTTGGTGGTTCAAAAGTATCTGATAAGATCGGTGTTATCGAGAACCTTCTTGAAAAAGCTGACAAAGTTCTTATCGGTGGTGGTATGACGTACACATTCTACAAAGCTCAAGGTATCGAAATCGGTAACTCACTTGTAGAAGAAGATAAATTGGACGTTGCAAAAGCACTTCTTGAAAAAGCAAACGGTAAATTGATCTTGCCAGTTGACTCAAAAGAAGCTAACGCATTTGCTGGCTACACAGAAGTTCGTGATACAGAAGGCGAAGCAGTTTCAGAAGGCTTCCTTGGTCTTGACATCGGTCCTAAGTCAATCGCTAAATTTGACGAAGCTTTGACTAGTGCGAAAACAGTTGTTTGGAACGGTCCTATGGGTGTATTTGAAAACCCAGACTTCCAAGCTGGTACAATCGGTGTAATGGACGCTATCGTGAAACAACCAGGCGTGAAATCAATCATCGGTGGTGGTGACTCAGCAGCAGCAGCTATCAACCTTGGCCGTGCAGACAAGTTCTCATGGATCTCTACTGGTGGTGGTGCATCAATGGAATTGCTTGAAGGTAAAGTATTGCCAGGACTTGCAGCATTGACTGAGAAATAAGCTAATCAATCAAACGACGGGTGACCGTCGTTTTTTGCTAGTTTATCTAGTCTTTGAAAAGTATTTAGTTCAGCCAATATCATCCATTTGTCACAATCTTTGCAGGCATTTGATAAACATTTTTGCTAAATCATGTTAGAATAGTAGTATGTTTAAGAGATATCGATTTGACCCCAAGAAGTTTAAGTTAGGGATGCGGACCCTTAAGTCGGGACTGGCAGTTTTCTTTGTTATATTACTGTTTCACCTCTTAAAATGGGATGGGTTCCAGATAGCAGCTCTGTCTGCGGTCTTTAGTCTGCGGGAGGATTTTGGCAAGAGTGTGCATTTTGGCTCTTCTCGTGTCCTCAGCAATTCTATCGGTGGTTTTTATGCCCTGCTCTTTTTCATCCTCAGTGATTTCTTTTCACAGAGTTTTTGGGTAACCTTGATTGCCATACCGATTTTTACCATGTTGACCATTATGACCAATGTGGCCTTCAATAATACTGCCGGGGTTGTCAGTGGTGTTGCTACTCTACTAATCATTGCTTTGTCGGTACCTGCAGGGGATTCGACTATTGTCTATGCTTTGACAAGGGTTTTTGAGACATTTGTAGGAGTTTTTGTAGCAATTCTGGTTAATTATGACCTGGAAAAGCTGAAAAAGCGCTTTTTGAGATAAAACATGTCACAAAATGTGACATCGCATATTGACGCCCAGAAAAATTTCCCCTATAATAGTGTGCAGAAAGGAGTTCATTATGAGAGAAAAAGAGTTCCGTCGTTCCTTAGCCATTTTTCCGATTGGTAGTGTGATGAAGTTGACTGACCTGACGGCCCGACAGATTCGCTATTATGAGGACCAGGGCTTGATTAAGCCTGAGCGTAATGAAGGAAACCGTCGCTTGTATTCTCTAAATGATATGGACTTGCTCTTGGAAATCAAGGATTTCTTGGATGAGGGTTTGAATATTGCTGCGATTAAGAAGGAATATGCTGATCGTCAGGTAAAAGAAAAAGTCAAACAGGAAACCAAGACCTTGACGGACGAGGATGTTCGCCGTATCTTGCATGATGAATTCAGTCGACAAGGACGATTTTCAAGTCCGAGTTCCATTTTTCGGTCATCTTAAAGAGCACAAATATAGAGGAGAAAGCAATGTCAATTACAGTAGCGGATATTAAACGCGATATTAAAGAGAAAAACGTTACCTTCCTACGTCTCATGTTTACAGATATTATGGGGATCATGAAGAACGTGGAAATTCCTGCAACAGATGAGCAGGTGGATAAGGTTTTGTCAAACAAGGTTATGTTTGATGGATCTTCTATCGAAGGTTTTGTTCGTATCAATGAATCAGATATGTATCTCTACCCTGACTTGAATACCTGGACTATTTTCCCTTGGGGAGATGAAAATGGTCGTGTAGCTGGTTTGATCTGTGATATTTATACAACTGATGGCAAGCCTTTTGCGGGTGACCCACGTGGAAATTTGAAGAAATCTCTTCGCCATATGGAAGAAGCAGGTTTCTCATCATTCAACCTTGGTCCAGAACCAGAGTTCTTCCTCTTTAAGATGGATGAACACGGAAACCCAACACTTGAAGTGAATGATAAGGGTGGTTATTTTGACCTTGCTCCAACAGACCTTGCTGATAATACACGTCGTGAAATCGTAAACGTTCTGACAGAAATGGGCTTTGAAGTGGAAGCGAGTCACCACGAAGTGGCAGTAGGTCAGCACGAAATCGACTTCAAATATGAGGATGTCTTAAAAGCTTGTGATAATATCCAAATCTTTAAGTTGGTTGTTAAGACCATTGCCCGTAAGCACGGGATGTATGCGACCTTTATGGCCAAACCTAAGTTTGGTATCGCAGGCTCTGGTATGCACTGTAACATGTCCTTGTTTGATAAGGATGGAAACAATGCTTTCTATGATCCAGAAGATCCGAATGGTATGCAATTGTCTGAAACAGCCTACTATTTCCTTGGTGGTTTGATCAAGCATGCCTATAACTATACTGCCATTACCAACCCAACGGTTAACTCTTACAAGCGTTTGGTTCCAGGTTTCGAGGCGCCAGTTTACATTGCTTGGGCTGGTAAGAACCGCTCGCCATTGGTGCGCGTACCTGCATCTCGTGGAATGGGAACTCGCTTGGAATTGCGTTCTGTAGACCCAACTGCTAACCCTTACTTGGCTATGGCCGTTCTGTTGGAAGTTGGTTTAGAAGGAATCAAAAATAAGATTGAAGCCCCAGCTCCTGTAGAGTCAAATATTTATGCCATGTCTGATGAAGAGCGTCGTGAAGCAGGTATCACTGATCTTCCTTCAACTCTGCACAATGCCCTCAAGGCTCTCCGCAAGGACGAAGTGGTGCGTGCAGCCCTAGGTGAGCACATCTACACCAACTTCATTGAAGCTAAGAAAATCGAGTGGGCAAGCTACGCAACCTACGTTTCTAAGTGGGAAATTGATAACTACTTGGATTTATATTAAGAGGAAAGAAGCCTTCGGGTTTCTTTTTTTATCGATGGAGGTGGAAAATGATTGATGAGTTTGTAAATCAGGTGTTTGACCAGCAATTTGTAGAGGAATTTGGTCCGGAGTCTTTAGAGAAACTGTCGCCGACTGAGCTTGTATTGACCAAAGAACAGGACGGTCAGTTGGTCGGTGTCCTGCAGGCGGTGAAGACATTGGAAACTATTCATGTCAAAGCTTTGGTAGTGGCTAAAGAAGCGCAAGGTTTGGGACTGGGTAGTCAATTGTTGTCAGAATTGGAGGAGCAGGCCAGAGAACTGGAAGTGACCAGTATTACCCTATCCACCAAATCCTACCAAGCTAAGGATTTCTACTTGAAAAATGGTTATGAACTATACGCGAGTTTAGAGGACGTTCCCCTCAAAGGTGTCACAAAATATCACTTCATAAGGAGAATAGGAAAATGTTGAGGTAGGGCATAAAATCCAACCTCAACCTCATTAATTAGTAAAAACATATTGACGTAGGGGTTGATTGTTCATACGTTTCGGGGAACCTTTTGAAGTTGGAAATAAGGGTTGCGTAGAAAGCCTCATTTCCTTCGCGTTTGACGCTCCGAACCAGTCCTAACGAATGATACGAACTCCGTTCGTTCAATTTCCAACCTCCAACAGTCACTGCTCTGACTGTTGGAGCTGTGCGGGGGCGGGAGTGAAACAGTCTGGGGATAGACTGTTTCAGCTCAACAACTGGAAATAAGGACTTGTTGACGAACTCTCTTTTCATTATTCGAGTTCTTTCCCGCTCCCAATTTTTTCAAATAAAAAAATCGAAGAGGAATCCTGCTTCGATTTAGTTTGTTTAGTGATCGGGGGTCAGAATCATTGGAATGATGATTGGCTCCCGTTCTGTTTTTTCATAAAGGAATGGTCGCAGGGCGTTGACAATAGCGCCGTTGACCGTTTGGATATTGGCATCCTTGTTGCGCATGGCGATACGGATGGCGTTGAAGAGAACGCGCTGGCTCTCACGAATCAGGTCGCCTGATTCACGCATGTAGATGAAACCTCGGCTGAGGACATCTGGTCCAGCCAAAATCATCTTGGTCTTGAAGTCTACGGTTGCGACTGCAAGGACCACGCCGTCTTCAGATAAATCACGACGATCTTTGAGGACAGCGGCTCCGATTTCACCGATACGGTTTCCGTCAACGTAGATATCTTGGGCGTTGAATTGACCGGCCATGCGGGCTCTGTCCTTGGTCAGAGCTAGGACATCTCCGTTTTCCATGATGAAGATGTTATCCTTAGGAACTCCAGTATCAACAGCTAGACTGGCATGGATTTTTTGCATGCGGTATTCACCATGCACAGGCATGAAGAATTTTGGCTTAATCAAGCGGAGCATGAGTTTTTGTTCCTGCTGGCCACCGTGTCCGGAGGTATGGATGTTGTTAATCTTACCGTGGATGACATCGACACCGGCCTCAATCAAGATATTGATGAGCTTGTTGACACCTGTGGTATTTCCCGGAATCGGCGAAGATGAGAAGATAACCGTATCGCCTGGCTGGAGTTGAACCTGACGGTGGGTACCGTGAGCAATCCGCGAGAGGGCCGCCATTGGCTCTCCTTGACTACCTGTACAGAGAATCATTATCTCGTTGGCAGGGTATTCCTTGATTTCATTTGGCTCGATAAAGGTATCTTTCGGCACCTTGATGTAGCCCAGCTCAATACCGTTGACAATGGCTTTTTCCATGGAGCGGCCAAAGACAGCAATCTTACGACCGGTCTTGACAGCGGCATCTGCAGCCTGCTGGAGGCGGAAGATGTTGGAGGCAAAGGATGCGAAGATAATGCGCCCGTGGATGCCTTCAATCAGCTTCATGATGGACTGACCGACCACTTTTTCCGAGTTGGTAAAGGTCGGAACTTCAGCGTTAGTCGAGTCAGAGAGGAGGCAGAGAACGCCTTCTTCTCCCAGGGCTGCCATACGGTGCAAATCAGCTGGCTCCCCAACTGGAGTAAAGTCAAACTTGAAGTCACCGGTACAGACGATTTTTCCTTGCGGTGTATCGACCACAACACCCAGGGGTTCTGGAATGGAGTGGGTGGTGCGGAAGAAGCTGACCTTGAGGTGTTTAAAAGTCAATTCTGTATTGTGGTTAATTTCAAACAGTTTGGCATCACGAAGGAGACCGTGCTCTTCTAATTTGCCACGAATAAGGGCTAGGGCTAGGGGACCTGCGTAGATAGGGACATTGGCTTGTTTGAGTAGGAAAGGAATCCCTCCGATGTGGTCCTCGTGCCCGTGGGTAATGACCAAGCCTTTGACGCGGTCGATATTTTCAACAATATAGGAGTAGTCTGGGATAACGTAGTCGATACCCAATAGGTCATCTTCGGGGAACTTGATACCGGCATCAACGATGAGGATGTCGTCCTGGTACTCGATACCGTAGGTGTTCTTCCCGATTTCTCCCAAACCACCGATGGCGAAGACGCCAACTTCATGAGGTTTTAGATTGACTGATGACATAAATTAGAACTCCGTAAGTTTGAAATCTGCGTGCTCTTTCTCGTATTCGAGGTGCTTGTCAGATAGGAGGTCGACAAATTCGACGTTGTAGGCTGGGAACTTGTTTTCAACCAATTCCTTGACCTTGATACGACCTTGCAATTCGTCAGTAGCATCTACTTGAACATAGAGAACTTGGGTCTGCTCACGGCGTGGGCTGACTTTGGTTTCTTGGTAAAATACTTTAAAAATCATGTGTAGTGTAGTTTCCTTTCTTCTTTTGACTGTGTCTATGAAAAAGATACAAATAGGGATGCTATTTGTTGGGTCTATTCAATTTTTTTGAGTTATTAGGTTTCACAGCCGGTATATTACTCTTCATTATACCATAAAATTTGCTGATGGTAAAAGGGTTTGGTAGGAAAATGGAAAAGTGTTATGGTTTTCAGAAACAAGCAGTCATTTGGCAGAATAATAAGTAAAATTGACAAAAATATATTTGGACATTATAATAAATGTAAGCGGATTTTCAATGCATCAAGAAAGGGGATGAGTCATGGGTACAGTACCACAAATGAGTTTAGGCGAATTTTACAGGGAACTCCGAAATTCTCGCTTGGTTAAGCAAAAGGATGTCGTCAGAGGAGACTTTACAGCAGCCCAGCTATCACGCTTTGAGTCTGGAAAATCTATGTTGGCGGCAGATAAGATGATACTGGCAGTTGAGGGGATCAACATGACCATGGAGGAGTTTACCTACAAATACCATGGCTACAAGGAAGCGCCCCATATTGAGCTGGCTAATCTGATTTCAGATTTGTATTACCAACAGGATAGGGATGGGCTACGGGAACTGTTGAAGTCAGACCTCTTGAAAGCAGAGGGGGAACTCTATGCTCGGTTAAATAGAATAGTCATCAAGGTGGCGCTGGCTGCCTTAGATGGACGAACTGATTTTGACGAGGAGGATAGGAAGTTTCTTTCAGATTATCTCTTTGCCATTGAGGAATGGACCAGTTTTGAGCTCTATTTATTTTTGAATGCACAAATGCTGTTGAATGATCATATGATTGTTAGTTTATTATCTGAGTTGAAGAATAAATCTAAAAGTTATCGAAAATTAAGAAAGCATCGAGATTATTTGAAAAAAATACTGATCAATTCAGTCGGAGAAATGATAGAACGAGAGAAGTACGGTTTAGCGGAAGAATTTTTAACGGAACTGGAGAGACTGGTTGAGATAACAGATGCTTTTGAACAGATTTTTGTGAATTACTTCAAGCTATGTATTGCACTTATCAAATCAGGTGGCTCCATGGAATTTCAAACAAAAACAGAGGCCTATATTGCCTCCGTTGGATTGATAGTGAGTAGCAAAGTGTCGACACTCTTGGAACGTCATTACAAATTATGTGTTTTAAAAGAAGATTGTTAGTGAAGTTGGAAGAATTGGATAAATAATAATGGGTAAGGTTAGTAAAAGGTAAAATACTGATTTTAAAAACGCCTTCTTCATAGCTAATCAAGCCTCCTTGTTTTTTATTTCATTATAACTCATTTTTCCACGGCAATTATTAACTTGAAAATATGTAATTTTATAAAAATAAATTACATATTTTCAAGTTTCACTAGTATCAATTGAGTTGTGTTAGAATTTAGACAAGAAATAATAATAAGTGAAATCAAAGACAGGGAGGTATGCGTATGGAGATGTCACCCTATGTTCTCCGGCAGGAATGTGACGAAGGTATAGTCTATTTCAATACAAAGAATAACCATTCATTTCTAATTAAGAATCAATTGTTAGAAAAATTGAAGACTGACGAGGAGACTAAAGAGCAATACAAGACCTACCTGGAACAGTTTCATTATTTTCCAGAGGACGATGAGGTAAATCAATCTTTAAGGAAGATACGTGAGATAGACGACACTTTATTAGAGTTCACAATTTTAACGCACGGAGATTGTAATTTTCGTTGCAAATATTGTTATGAAAAGTTTGAAAACATTGCTATGTCAAGAGAGACAGAGGATGCAATTCTGAGATTTGCGGAAGAGCAGTTGAGTACTGGAAAGTATAAGTTTTTCAAAGTTGCTTGGTTTGGTGGCGAGCCTCTGCTCGGGTATCGAACGATTCAATATCTTTCAGAAAAATTTCAAGAAATTTGTCAAAATTATGAGGTAGACTATTTAGCAAACATTACTACAAATGGTTATCTCTTATCGTTGAATAAATTTAAGTCTTTGGTTGAAGATTTCAGTGTCCGTAGTTATCAAATAACGATAGATGGTAACCAAGATAGTCATGATTGCCAGAGGGTTTTGAAAAACGACAGAGGGTCATACAGTCGTATTTATAAAAATTTACAGGCAATGAAAGATAGTGAGTTAGATTTTTTCTGCACGATTCGATTTAATATTTCAAAAGAGAATAAAGAAAATATAAAATCTTTTCTTAATAGAGATGGTTTGTATTTTAAGAATGATGAACGGTTTAGCTTTTCTTACCATAATGTTGGTGATTGGGGGCAGGGGGATCGCTCGGAGAAAGATTGTGTGACTTTACTTGATTATGATGCGAGTTTTGAACTATCAATGCTAGCAAATTCTATTGGTTATAGTATTTCTTTAGTTAGTTATTTTCTAAATAACCGTTTTACTTGTTATGCCAATCGGATGAATCACTATATGTTTAATGTAAGAGGGATTGTGCAATCTTGCACAGTCGCATTATATCATCCTAAAAATGTATTTGGTAATATAAATAAGTGTTTTATTAATCATGATAAATTGAGTCAATGGGTAATTGAAGTGGATGAAAACTGTAAATCATGCCCTTTTGTCTTGATTTGTAAGTCAGGTCATTGCCCAATGGCTAAGCGAATATCAAAACACTCTTCTGAGGTACTCTGTCGTAGTATGCAGAAGTTAGTTAAAAGAAATCTAGCACTATTCGCATTGACTAAGTCCTATCATGATATTTTAGATGTGGGTTAGAAGGAGGAAATTTTATGTCTATTATTTCAAATAAAGAGTATGGTCAATCTAGTCATACTTATACAAATGGTAGTTGTAATTCACCTTGTACACGTCCATAGTTTTGTGATTATGAGAGGAGTGCTAGCCTCTCTTTTTGCTATTGGAGGTTGCTTATGAAGAGAATACTTAAAATTTATGGCTATATTGATAAAAAATACAGATGGTTGGTGATATTTGGTATCTTTATGAATGGCGGAGTCGTGCTGGCTCAACCCTTAATAATGAACAAGATATTGCAACTCGGGAGTGAGGAGTTAAGTTTCGGAAAAATTTGGCAACTATTAGTGTATGGTTTGTCTGTTTATTTAGTGATTTATAGTTTGATGCTCTTCGGCAATTATACAAATAATATATTTAGAAGAGAAATTCATATCGGCATTCGCTCGTCCTTATTTAGAAAGCTGATTTCAAATTCTAAATATAGCCATAATGATAAGATAACCCTATTAACTCAGGATATGGAATTGTTGGGAGATAGGTATCTTGAAGCGATTGCAGGTTTCCTGTGTTGGGGGTTTGTCAGCTTCGTTACTGCCCTTTACATCATAATGCAGGACATTTTGTTGGGGTCTATTTTTGTGGTGTGTACGATTTTGAGACCAGTTCCACAATTTTTACTAAATCAAAGATTAAAAGATACTGGGATGGAGTTCTCGGAACTGCGAACTAAAGTTCATGAGGAAGTATCCGATAGTATCCATGGTAGTGAAACGCTTCTTGTGAATCAAAGTGCTGAAAAGAGTTTTCATCGGGTAGATCAAATAGTTAAAGAGTATCAAGTAGCCATACAGCGATATGCTTTTACCCACAATATTGTCTTTTTCTTTAATGGTTTTATGGAGTTTTTCAGCCAGATATTGCCTGTTGCTATTGGTTTTTACTTGATAATGAATGGTGAAACCATTACGGTTGCTAGTTTGCTGACTATGTTCATTGCTTCCAACCGCCTGGCTGGTCCAATTCAGAATCTCATGTACATGGCAGTCGATATCCAAGGAGCTCAGGCGATTGCAGATAAAATCTTTGGCATTTTGGAAACAGAGCCTGATTTTGTGGAGCGTAAAGAAAGTCATCTGTCTGACATTCAGGGATTGTATATGAAAGATTTAGCCAAATCCTATGGCGATAAGCAACTGTTTGCTGGGTTGAATGTTTCCTTCAAGATGGGAGAAAAGGTCTTAATCAAAGGTGCCAGTGGTTCTGGTAAAACAACGCTCTTTCGGATTTTACTAGGACAAGAAACAGCAGATGGAGGTTGTGTTTATGTGACGGAGGCTGGTGGTCAGAATCGAGAGGATTTTCAAGGCAATATCGGTCTGATTAGCCAAAGTCCGTTTTTATTTAGCGATACTATTCGTTACAATCTGACCTTGGGTGATGATTTTACAGACCAAGAACTGTTAGATGTTCTGAGCAAGGTTGGGCTTCTTGATGAATTTACAGATATTCTCAATGTGAAGGTAGAAAATAACGGTGACAATATCTCAGGTGGTCAACGCGTCCGTCTGGAAATTGCTCGTTTCCTCCTGCGGAAGAAGGACATTCTCCTAGCAGATGAGGTAACGGC
The DNA here is from genome assembly GCF_043674215.1 of Streptococcus sp. A22. Taxonomy (NCBI): domain Bacteria; kingdom Bacillati; phylum Bacillota; class Bacilli; order Lactobacillales; family Streptococcaceae; genus Streptococcus; species Streptococcus sp. A22. Next base: position 95,027 of record NZ_JBIMJQ010000007.1, on the reverse strand, counting down.
AGCCTTGGATGAGAAAAATGGCAAGGCTGTTCGCAAACTCCTACATTCTTTACCGATTATGATATTGGAAATTGCCCACCATATCGACGAGGATATTCAATATGATCAAGTGGTGGAATTGAAGAGAAAAGAATAACTGACTGGGAAATCACACCCCAGTCTTTTCATTATTTGAAAAAATATCCAAGATAGCTTACAATAGAGAGATAGCAGTTCAAAGGGAGAAAATCATGAAAATTTTAGCATTAGATAGTTCCAATCAGGCTCTTTCGGTGGCGCTGGTGGAAGATGGCCGCCTGCTGGCGGAGACGCTCTTGGCCATCAAGAAAAATCACAGTATCAGCCTCATGCCGACAGTGGATTTTTTAGTGGCTCAGGTCGGTTGGACACCCAAGGATTTGGAGCGAATTGTCGTGGCTCAGGGGCCTGGTTCTTACACGGGCTTGCGGGTAGCGGTGGCGACAGCCAAGACTCTGGCTTACACTCTGCAGATTGATTTGGTCGGGGTTTCTAGCCTGCAGTCGCTGGTGTCAGCTGGCCTCTCTGGTCGGGTAGTTCCGCTCATTGATGCGCGCCGTAATTCGGTCTATGCTGGGGTTTATGAAAATGGCAGAGCTACTCAAGCTGACCAATACTGGGTATTTGAGGAATTATTGGCTAGCCTGTCTGGTCAGGAAAACCTGACTTTTGTCGGGGAAGTAACAAACTTTGTCGAGCAGATAAATCAAGCTTTTCCAGAGGCGGCTATTCAAACCAGCCTGCCGTCCGCCTATCAGCTGGCGGTTATTGGTCAGGACTTGCCTGCGGTGGAAGTTACCAGTTTTGAGCCAGCCTACCTCAAACGTGTCGAGGCTGAGGAAAATTGGCTCAAGGACCATGCTGCTGGTGATGAAAACTATATCAAACGTGTATGATTGAAATCAGGAAATACGAGGGGCAGGTGGACTTGGTTCCGGCTGTATATGCCGTTTTGACGGATGTGTATGAGCGGTCGCCTTGGACGGAAAGTCAAGTGGCTGCGGATATGGCTGGGGCGGATACGACCTATTATCTGGCCTATGATGAGCAGGATGTGGTCGGATTTTTAGCGGTGCAGACGGTTCTGGATGAGATGGAGATTTTGCAGATTGCTGTTAAGACTCATTCTCAGGGACGGGGGATTGCAAGCCAGCTAATGGCTGCTGTGAAGGACTGGGAAGGGGACATTTTTCTCGAAGTGAGGGAATCCAATGCCCCAGCCCAAGCTCTTTATAGACGCCAGCATTTTACTAAAATAGGAAAACGAAAGAACTATTACCACAATCCGATTGAGGACGCGGTGCTAATGAAGAGAGAACGTGATGAAAGATAGATTGATTTTGGCGATTGAGACCTCCTGTGATGAGACGTCAGTGGCGGTTTTACGAGGTGAAGCGGAGCTTTTGTCCAATGTGATTGCCAGTCAGGTTGCCAGCCACCAGCGTTTTGGGGGTGTGGTGCCCGAGGTGGCTAGCCGCCACCATGTGGAAGTGATTACGGCCTGTATCGAGGAGGCTTTGCTTGCGGCTCAGGTAATGGCTGAGGACTTGTCAGCGGTTGCGGTAACCTACGGTCCAGGCTTGGTCGGGGCACTCTTGGTCGGGATTTCGGCGGCCAAGGCTTTTGCCTGGGCACATGGTTTGCCTTTAATTCCTGTTAATCATATGGCGGGGCATTTGATGGCGGCGCGTGCGGCTAAGGAATTGGAATTTCCCTTGCTGGCGCTCTTGGTCAGCGGCGGGCACACGGAGTTGGTCTATGTGTCTGAGGCGGGCGATTACAAAATTGTCGGTGAGACGCGCGATGATGCGGTCGGCGAGGCCTATGATAAGGTCGGTCGCGTTATGGGCTTGCCTTATCCGGCTGGTCGGGTCATTGATGAATTGGCTCATCAAGGTGAGGACATTTACAATTTCCCGCGGGCTATGATCAAGGAAGATAATCTAGAGTTTTCATTTTCAGGTCTCAAGTCGGCCTTTATCAACCTCTACCATAATGCCCAGCAAAAGGGTGAAAGTCTGTCCAATGAAGATTTGGCGGCCTCCTTCCAAGCCTGTGTCATAGATATTTTGATGGCCAAGACCAAGAAGGCTTTGGCGGCCTATCCTGTCAAGACCTTGGTTGTGGCGGGCGGTGTAGCAGCCAATCAGGGCTTGCGGGAGCGGTTGGCGGCTGAAATCAAGGATGTGGAGGTCATCATTCCCCCGCTTCGCCTCTGCGGTGACAATGCTGGTATGATTGCCTTGGCTGCGGTTAGTGAGTACAACAAGGAAAACTTTGCTGGTTGGGATTTGAATGCCAAACCAAGTCTGGCTTTTGAAAATTTGTAAGAGTTTCGTGAGAGGTTGGACGTTTGCCCAGCCTCTTGTTATCGATAGGAGAAGATATGAAGGATATGAATTTTCGGTCGGGCATGGAAGCAGCTCTGCCGATGGTTTTGGGTTATGCTAGCATCGGTTTTGCTTGCGGGGTGGTCTCGGTCAATTCAGGGATTACAGCCGTTGAGATGGGGCTGATGAGTCTCTTGGTTTACGCGGGGAGTGCCCAGTTTGTCATGTGTGCTATGATTTTAGCTGGGGCCCCGCTTTTGTCCATTGCGGTGACGGTATTTTTTGTTAATATCCGCCATTTTTTGATGAGTTTGCACACGACAACGATTTTTCAAGGCAATAGCCTGGGTTCTAATATTTTGATAGGTTCCCTCTTGACGGATGAATCTTATGCGGTGCTTTTGCGAAAGCATGTTGAGGAAAAGCAGATTGCGCCCAGCTGGATGTATGGCAATAATCTAGCCAGCTATGCCTCTTGGTTTGTCTTTACAGTTTTGGGAAATGTGCTGGGCGGTTTGATTGCTAATCCTGAGGCTTTGGGCTTGGATTTTGCTTTGATTGCTATGTTTGTTGGGATTTTTTCTGGCCAATTGGAGGCTATGGCTCGGCAACTTCCTATGAAGAAGATTGGTTTGATTTTGCTTTCGGTTTTGGTGGTTTATGTTGGCTTGGCAAGCCTAGTCTCGTCTTATTTGGCGGTCTTGTTGGCGACGCTTGTTGGATGTACAGTGGGGGTGATGGTTGATGGTCAATAAAACTATATTTTTGATTATTCTAGCTGCGGCTGCGGTGACTTGGTTTCCGCGGATTCTCCCGTTTGTCTTGACTCAAAAAAAAGGTTTGCCTGATAGACTGGTCAAGTTTCTCAGCTTTTTGCCACTGACCATTATCTTTGCCTTGACCTTATCTAGTATCATGGACGAGGAGGTTGGACGGTTGCCGAGCTTCTTGCCGGTAGAAAGCCTAGCTTTACTTCCAACTTTTTGGGTGGTTCTCAAGACGAAAAACATCTTGCTTGCGGTCCTGGTTGGTGTTCTGACGACAGCGCTGCTAAGATTGGTATCTATATAGAAAAAAGGAAGGGCTGGGTCTCTTCCTTTGCTTAGCGATTTTCTTGCCTCCACTTAGACGGCGATTGGTGATAGTGACGTTTGAAAGCAGTGGAATAATTGGATTGAAGATAGGTCTGTTGGTTTAATTTCTTAATGCTCATGAATCTCTTGCATTTTTATAAAATAAGTTATATAATAAGGACGTTGAAAACTAACTTGCAAATCTACAAGTTATATTTTTCACAAAAAGGATTAAAAGGCTTGCCTTTTAAAAATACAACTCGATTTTCATAAGGAGGAAATCATAAATGGTAGTTAAAGTTGGTATTAACGGTTTCGGTCGTATCGGTCGTCTTGCATTCCGTCGTATCCAAAATGTTGAAGGTGTTGAAGTTACTCGTATCAACGACCTTACAGATCCAGCAATGCTTGCACACTTGTTGAAATACGACACAACTCAAGGTCGTTTCGACGGTACTGTTGAAGTTAAAGATGGTGGTTTCGAAGTTAACGGTAAATTCGTTAAAGTTTCTGCAGAACGCGAACCATCTAACATTGACTGGGCTACTGACGGTGTAGAAATCGTTCTTGAAGCAACTGGTTTCTTTGCATCTAAGTCTGCTGCTGAGCAACACATCCATGAAAATGGTGCTAAGAAAGTTGTTATCACTGCACCTGGCGGTAACGACGTTAAAACAATCGTTTTCAACACTAACCACGATATCCTTGATGGTACTGAAACAGTTATCTCTGGTGCTTCATGTACTACAAACTGTTTGGCTCCAATGGCTAAAGCTCTTCAAGACAACTTCGGTGTTGTTGAAGGTTTGATGACAACTATCCACGCTTACACTGGTGACCAAATGATCCTTGACGGACCACACCGTGGTGGTGACCTTCGTCGTGCGCGTGCTGGTGCTGCAAACATCGTTCCTAACTCAACTGGTGCTGCTAAAGCTATCGGCTTGGTAATCCCAGAATTGAACGGTAAATTGGACGGTGCTGCACAACGCGTACCTACTCCAACAGGTTCTGTAACTGAATTGGTTGCTGTTCTTGAGAAAAACGTAACTGTTGATGAAATCAACGCTGCAATGAAAGCTGCTGCTAACGAGTCTTACGGTTACACTGAAGACCAAATCGTATCTTCAGATATCGTAGGTATCTCATACGGTTCATTGTTCGACGCAACTCAAACTAAAGTTCTTGACGTTGACGGCAAACAATTGGTGAAAGTTGTTTCATGGTACGACAACGAAATGTCTTACACTTCACAACTTGTTCGTACTCTTGAGTACTTCGCAAAAATCGCTAAATAATCCTTAGTGAAAATGAAAAGAGGCTTCGGCCTCTTCAGATTGCAGACAAATATCGTTTCGGTATTTGTCTTTTTTACTGTTTTTAGAGAAAAGTGTCTGTTTTGGTGCTTAAACCACCTCATCTGGACAAAATAAAAAGGCTCTCCCGCCATCCTTTTGACAAGTTTTTTGAGATTTAAGCACGCCAAAGAGTTCTATCTAAAACAAGAAGACTTGACTAGGATTAAGTTCAACGTATCTTCTCAAGGGTTATGTCAACACCGTCTTTTTAAATACAGTTAAAAGGTCTAATAAATAGGCCTTTTTATAATTAAAAAAACAGATTCGCGGATTATTCAGAAAATTCTTGTAAAATAATGTGATGAAAGGGCTTTACTTTTTAGTAGTAAATAATATATAATAACACCAAGAAAACGTTTGCATATTTTGGCTAGAAAATAAGAGAGGAGATATATGACGACGTTGGCAGATGTGGCGAAAAGGGCCAATGTTTCAAAGATGACAGTTTCCAGGGTTCTGAATCATCCAGAACTCGTTACGGAAGAGTTAAAACAGATGGTCTTGTTAGCAATGAAAGAGTTAGATTATCAACCGAATGTTGTGGCAAAAGCCCTTGCACAACAACGAACTCTGACAGTCCAGGTCATTATCTTAGAGGAAATGGAGACTGTCGAGCCTTATTATGCTGAGTTGATAGCAGGAATTTCACTCGGACTGAGCGAAAAAAACTATACAATGCAAATTGTGACGGATCGGAATCAAGTGACAGAACAATGTGACGGCTACATTGTCACGGGCGCGCGTATAGAAGATTATGGCTGGTTGCGGAGTTTGTTGAAACCCGTAGTCTTATTTGGCGAAAATATGGTGGGACTTCCGTTTGTAGATACACACAATAAGGAAGCAACCTACCAAGCAAGTCGTTTTGCCTTTGAGAAAAGCTATGAACAGGTCGTATTTGTTGGGATAGATTTGCCAGATGCCTTTGCACAATCTAGGGAAGCTGGGTATGTAGAGGCAATGGAGGAATTGGGACATCCCCCTAAAATTTATCGTCTAGAAAACAGGTCTAGGGTATCAGAAGACTTTGTAAGACAATTGGACTTGTTATCACCCAATACTTGCTTTATATGTGCTTCTGATCGCATAGCGCTTGGTATTGAGCGGGGGTTATTGTTTTCATCAAAGAGAGTCCCAGAAGATTATGGGATTATTGGATTTGATGGAATCTTTATTGACCGCGTTTCTCGTCCTCAATTAACCACTATGCGGCAACCGTTCCGAAAAATGGGGAGAATTACTGTTAAGCAGTTAATGACTCTGGTGGAGGGCTGTGAATTAAAGGAACAAAAGCGATTTTGCCAAGCTAGCTTGGTAGTGAGAGAAAGTACTAGAGCATAAAATGAATGATGCTACATAACTAATAGAGGGGTTGTTAAATCCAGTGTTGATGGGTACGATGACTGGGTAAATAAAGAGTACAATCCCTTTTTTGATTAAGAAAGCTGTTACCGATAACAATTAAGAAAACGTTTGCAAAAGAAAATATTTTTTATATACTATTATCATATTATACATACCAAAGGAGTACGGCATGAATAGAAAACGTTTGCGTTTAGTAAAAAAATCACCAATGTTTGAAAAAAAAGTTATTTTCGGAATTCGTAAGTTTACGATAGGAGTTGCGTCCGTCGGTATAGCGACAGCCTTTTTAATGTCTGGACCTGGTCAAACAGTTCATGCTGAGGAAGTGGCTACTCCTGTGGAAGCTATTATAACCGATGTTTCTGAGCAGCCTGTCGAAACAGTTGAGCCAGCCCCAGTTGCAGAGACTACGCCTACAGCCTTGGATACAGCACCAAGTTCAGAAGAAACGGTGACTGAGTCTACATCAAATTCAACTGGAGTATCAGAAACAGTTGAGACTCCAGCAGTAACGGAGGTTGTTGAAACAGTAGATAATGCATCAGCAGAACCGCTGGCAACTACTGAAACAGCTGTGGCAGAAAGAGCTGCAGCAGAAACAGCTACATTATCCACCCCGGCAGAAGCACCAATTGAAGAAGGCAGTATTCGTCTGCACTTTGAAAATGTAGATGAAACAGCGCCAGAAAATCAAGGACTGTGGACTTGGGGAGGAGTGGCAGAGCCGTCCGATGGGAATCAATGGCCAACGGATACAGCGAATTTTTCAAGCAGTCAGGTAGATGACTACGGCCATTATGTTGATATTAAAAAATCTGAGACACCAGGCACAATCGGTTATTTGGTCCTTAAAGATGGGGAAAAAATAACAGAATCGGACCAAAAAGTGGAGCTTCTTGTTCCGGAACAAAATGAGGCTTGGATTGCTAGCGATTATACTGTTTCTAGCTATGAGCCACTCAAGGATGACAATGTTCTCCGTATCAACTACACCCGTGAAGACAATAATTATGAAGGTTGGGGCGTTTGGACTTGGGGCGATACGACTGAAGCGAGTGATGGCTGGCCAACGGGCGCCCTTGACTTTAAACTTGGCAAATACGGTGCCTATGTTGACATTCCCCTCTCGAACGGTTTAGATTCTAAACTTGGTTTTCTGCTCATCAACCAGAATAATCCAGATCTTGCTGGCAATAAATCGATTGATTTAGCTTTTGCAGACCGCAAACGTCATAGTCAAATTTTCCTCCGGAATGGTGATGACAAAGTCTATACCAATCCATATTTTATCGAAGAGAAAGTAGAATTAGATACAAGTAAAGCTACTCCTGGTACAAAAAATGTAACCATTGAAGCAAGTATAAAAGCACCTTTCAACTACAACGAAAGTGGTCTTGTTTCTGTAGCTATAACCAATCCTGAAAGTGCTGAGATTGTCAAAATGGAAGTCGATACAAGTGCCATCGGTGGAGGCCTTGTGCCAATCTCTACTGAGCTCAATCGTGTGACCATTAAAGCGACGTCTAGCACAGCGCCAGGTACATATAGTCTTCCTGTAAAGGTCTATGACAAGGACAACGGTTACTACGAAACCAGCCTAGATGTGACCATTACAGAGCGTATCAAGGCAGATGGTGAAAAAGACTGGGACGAGCAAGTTATCTACTTTATGATGACAGACCGTTTCTACAATGGGGACACCAGCAATGACAAGCTAGTTGAAGGAACAGCCTCCAACCCACGCGGTCTTTACCAGGGCGGTGACTTCAAAGGAGTGACAGCCAAGCTGGACTATCTGAAAGAACTGGGTGTGGACTCTATCTGGTTGACTCCGATTGTGGAAAATATTCCACAGAATGTTGGTAGCGCAACAGATGGAGAGTACTATGCTTACCATGGTTATTGGGCATCCAATTTTGAGAAACTTAATCCGCATTTGGGAAGTTTAGCCGACTTCCACGAATTGATTGATGCCGCGGCAGAAAAAGGAATAAACATTGTTGTCGATGTGGTGCTTAACCATGCTGGCTATGGTACAGAAGAAACCTTTGCAGGTATGGTACGGACTAAGGAAGAAGACAAGCAGGGAGATGACCAATTAGGCTCATTATCTGGATTACCAGACTTCAAGACAGAAGAAGCAGTTGTTCGCAATCAGTTGGTTGCTTGGCAGGCATCTTGGTTGGAACGCTCAACAACTGCCAAGGGCAACTCTATCTATGCTTTCCGTGTCGATACAGTCAAACACGTTGATGATACCACATGGCAACATTTCAAAAATGAATTGGTGGATAGAGATCCTGACTTCCACTTGATTGGGGAAACTTGGGGAGCGAATTATAAGGATACCAAGGGTGACTTGGGAGTCGGTACTATGGACAGCTTGTTGGACTTTGGCTTTAAGGATATTGCCAAATATCTGGTCAATGGTCAACTAAAAGCAGCTGGACAAGAGCTGGAAGAACGTAGCAAGGTTCTGACTAGTGCAGCTTCTCTGGGTCAATTCTTGGGCAGTCACGACGAAGATGGTTTCCTCTACAGTCTCAGTGGCGCAGAAAAAGAAGGCAATCTGGATAAACTGAAATTGGCTGCTAGTCTCTTGATTACTGCTAAAGGTCAGCCTGTCATCTACTACGGTGAAGAATTAGGCCAATCTGGGCAAAACAACTGGCCAGTTTATGATAACCGGTACGATTTCGATTGGAGTAAGGTAGAAACAAGTGACATAGAGGACCATTACCAAAAATTGTTGGCTTTCCGTAATGCCAATTCAACACTACTCTCACGTGGTGATACAAGCACACTTGCTGGAAATGATAGCCAAGGTTGGCTTATCAGCAAACGCGGTTACCAAGATCAAGTAGCCTATCTTGTCTTCTCAACCAATACCGAGAACAAGGAAATGGCGCTTGAAGTATCTGGTAAAGATGTGGTTGTCACAGATGCCTACACAGGAAAATCTTACCAAGCTATCGAGAAAGATGGTAAATGGGTTGTTCAAGTCGAACTGCCAACAATCGGTCAAGGTGGCACCATGCTCCTTCAGACAGAAGCAGGTGACATCGTCAATGCAAGTGTGCAAGGAGCAACTGAAGAACCAATTGAAGCAGGTTACTTCCGTGTTCACTTTAAAACTCTACCATCTGATAATGTAGCTAGCCTAGGTTTATGGACATGGGATGATGTCGAAAAACCATCGTCAGATCTTGGTGCTTGGCCAACAGGTGCAACCAATTTCAGCACGGCTAAACAGGATGACTATGGCTATTATCTGGACATCAAGATGAAAGATGAAACAGCTAGCAAAATCAGTCTTCTGATTAATAATACATCTGGGGAAAATATAACCGGCGATAAAGTTATTGAGCGAATTAGCACCAAGATGAATGAAGCTTGGTTTGATGAAAACTACCAACTCAGCCTCTATCAACCGCTTAAAGAAGGCTACATCCGTATCAATTACTTCCGTACCGATGGCAATTATGACCAAAAAGGTCTCTGGATTTGGGGTGATGTGACTGACCTTACCTTGGGTGACTGGCCAAATGGTATTGATTTTGAAAACCAAGGCAAGTATGGTGCCTATATCGATGTCAAATTGACAGATTTACCAAGTTCCATTGGCTTTTTGCTATTGGATGAAAGCAAGTCAGGAGATGATGTGAAGATTCAACAGAAAGATTATAGCTTTACAGATTTGAAAAATCAGACACAAATATTCCTCAAGGATGATGATACGACTATTTACACCAACCCTTATTTTGTCAATAATGTCCGTGTGACAGGTGTTTCTCATGTTAGTTTAACAGCTTTAGAAGCAGCCTTTACAACATTGGAAGGTGCGGATAAGGATAGCATCTTGGAGAAATTGTCTGTAACAGATAAAAATGGCCAGACAGTGACTGTGACGGATCTTGTCTTGGATGCTACAAGCAACAAGGTGCGAGTCCTCGGGGATTTCAACCAAGAAAATGCGGGCTATACCCTCAAATATGGCAATGATAGTTTCACAACAACTATGAGCTGGCAATTGAAGGATGAGCTCTATGCTTATGATGGAGAACTTGGTGCGCGTGTGCGTCAGGCTGGTAGTGTCGTTGATATGACTCTCTGGTCTCCAAGTGCAGATAGTGTGGCAGTCGTTCTTTACGATAAGGATGACCAATCTAAGGTGGTCGGTAAATTAGCCATGACCAAGGGCGATAAGGGACAATGGGACCTCGAATTAAACAGTCAATCAGGTCTTGGTATTGCTGACTATCGTGGTTACTACTACCATTATGAAATTGCTCGTGGGGATCAATCTGTTCTTGTTTTAGACCCATATGCTAAGTCTTTAGCGGAGTGGAATAGTGATTTGGCAGATACAGATCCATCTTATCGGATTGCAAAAGCTGCGATTGTGGACCCAGCAGAAGTTGGTCCAAGTGATTTGAACTATGCCACAATTCCTAACTTCAATCAGCGTGAAGATGCCATTATCTATGAAGCCCATGTTCGTGACTTCACATCAGATCCTGCTATTTCCGATGAATTGACTGCTCAGTTTGGTACCTTTGCTGCCTTTGCAGAACGTCTCAGCTACCTAAAAGAACTGGGTGTGACCCATATTCAACTGCTCCCAGTTATGAGCTACTATTTTGTCAATGAATTGAAAAATGCAGAGCGGATGAGCGAGTACGCATCAAGCAACAGTAACTACAACTGGGGCTATGATCCACAGAGCTACTTTGCCTTTACAGGTATGTATTCTACAGATCCGACAGATCCAATGAAACGCATCGAAGAGTTCAAAAACCTGGTCAATGAAATTCACAAACAAGGCATGGGTGTGATTTTGGATGTGGTGTATAATCACACTTCTAAGACCTTCTTGTTTGAAGATTTGGAGCCAAACTATTATCACTTCATGGAGGCTGATGGTACGGCTAAATCAAGCTTTGGTGGTGGTCGTCTGGGAACTACTCACTACATGAGCCGTCGTGTCTTAGTTGATTCCATCAAGTATCTTGTGGATGAGTTTAAGGTAGATGGTTTCCGCTTCGATATGATGGGTGATCATGATGCCGAAGCAATTGAGCTAGCCTTTACGGAGGCTCAAAAACTCAATCCAAATATTATTATGCTTGGTGAAGGATGGAGAACCTTTACAGGTGATGCCAATCAGCCTGTTCAGCCAGCAGACCAAGACTGGATGAGTTCAACAGATACGGTTGCAGTATTCTCAGATGACATTCGCAATACACTTAAATCTGGTTATCCAAACGAAGGTCAGCCAGCCTTTATCACAGGCGGTGCTAAGAGTGTTGAGTCTGTCTTCAATAACATCAAGGCACAACCAGGCAACTTCTTGGCAGATGATCCAGGTGATGTAATCCAATATATTGCTGCGCATGATAACTTGACCCTCTTTGATATTATCGCTCAGTCCATCAAGAAGGATCCGTCAGTTGCTGAAAACTATACTGAAATTCACCAACGTCAACGTTTGGGTAATTTGCTAGTCTTGACTGCTCAAGGGACACCGTTTATCCATTCTGGTCAGGAGTATGGACGGACCAAACAGTTCCTCCATCCTGATTACAAGGAGCCGGTTTCAGAGGACAAGCTACCAAACAAGGCGCATTTGTTGACCAATGCAGATGGAACGCCATTTGACTATCCATACTACATCCATGATTCTTATGATTCATCGGATGCGGTCAACAAGTTTGACTGGACCAAAGCGACAGATGAGGCGCTCTATCCAGAGAATACCCGTACTCAGGCCATTACAAAGGGTTTGATTGCCTTGCGCAAATCTACAGATGCCTTCCGTTTGGGAACAAAAGAAGAAGTTGAACAGAAGGTTAGCTTGATTTCAATTCCAGGTCAAAATGGCATTGCCAAAAATGATGTGGTTATTGCCTATCAAACCATTGCAAGCAATGGGGACCGCTATGCTGTCTTTGTCAATGCTGACAGTAAGGAACGTAGTTTTGTTCTTTCAGATATTTACAAAGACTTACTGCAGGGTCAAGTACTGGTTGATGGTGAACGTGCAGGTGTAGAAGCATTGTCTGATTTAGTGGGTGTTGAATTGACTGATAGCGCAGTTGTTCTTGCACCTTTGACAGCAACAGTGATTCGTTTGCCTTATATCATTACAGAAGTTCCAGATACAGCCCCTACTGCTGAAGAAAAACCAACCCTAGACTTTACTACGAAAGAACGTACTGAAGAAACAGTCCTTCCAATTGCAGAGGAAGTTCGCTATGATACAACTCTTGCAAAAGGTCAATCTTATGTGCTTCAAGAAGGTAAGGCAGGCAAGAAAGTTGTGAATTATCAAGATGTCTTGGTTGATGGTAAGGTAGTTGCTACTAATTTGTTATCTGAAACAGTAGTAGATGGTGAGGCGCGGATTGTTGTTGAGGGTAGTATGGAGGCTAAGGATGTGGTAGAAAAACCAAGTCTTTCTACTCCAACAGCTCAAGCGTCTGAACAAACCACAAGTGCATCAAACAAAGAAAGCCTACCAGCTACAGGTGACCGACAAAGTGATTTGGCACTTCTAGGCCTCGGACTTGCTGGACTTGGTTTGACAGTTGCTGCACAAGGAAGAAACAAAAAATTAGAAGAATAGTATTCTTCGGTCGTAACAATAGTTTTTACAGTTTTTGGTAAAAACTCAAAATGTAGCAAAATTATTGAGATAGACCACATTATAAAACGCATAGAATCAACGGTTCAAGTGACATACTGATTTTATGCGTTTTTTAATGAAGAATTTACTTGGATTTTAGATCTCAAAAATTGTAATTTCTTTCATACATTTATTGATTCCCCTCCTCTCAAAAAATTTCGTCATATAGAAACAAGAATATTCTGACAGACATAGAAAACGCTTTATGGTATTTTATGGTATAATGAAAACATGACTTTATAAAAGGAGAAAAACATGTCACAACTTTCAGTCAACGCGATTCGTTTCCTTGGTATTGATGCCATTGAAAAATCTAAATCAGGTCACCCAGGTATTGTCATGGGTGCAGCTCCGATGGCTTACAGCCTCTTTACAAAAGAACTCCGTGTCAATCCAGCGCAACCAAACTGGATTAACCGCGACCGTTTCATCTTATCAGCAGGACACGGTTCTATGTTGCTTTACGGCTTGCTCCACTTGTCAGGCTTTGCTGATGTGACAATGGATGAGATTAAGAACTTCCGTCAGTGGGGTTCTAAAACACCAGGGCACCCAGAATTCGGTCACACAGCAGGTGTCGATGCGACAACTGGTCCGCTTGGACAAGGTATTTCAACTGCAACAGGTTTTGCGCAGGCAGAGCGTTACTTGGCGGCTAAGTACAACCGCGACGGTTTCCCAATTTTTGACCACTATACCTATGTTATCTGTGGAGACGGCGACCTCATGGAAGGTGTTTCAGCTGAGGCAGCGTCATACGCAGGTCTTCAGAAGCTTGAAAAACTCATCGTTCTTTACGACTCAAACGATATTAACTTGGACGGTGAGACCAAGGATGCCTTTACGGAAAATGTCCGTGCTCGCTACGATGCCTACGGTTGGCATACAGACCTTGTGACCGATGGTACAGATGTGGATGCGATCTTTGCGGCCATTGAAAAAGCAAAAACAGCAGGCAAGCCATCTCTGATTGAAATCAAGACAGTGATTGGTTATGGTTCACCAAACAAGGCTGGTAGCAATGCGGCTCATGGTGCTCCACTTGGACCAGATGAAGCAGAAGCAACTCGCAAGGCCTTGGATTGGAACTATGCTCCATTTGAGATTCCAGAAGAAGTCTACGCTGACTTCAAAGAAAATGTGGCTGATCGTGGTGCAGCAGCTTACGACGCTTGGGTTAAATTGGTTGAAGACTACAAGGCTGCTTATCCAGAATTGGCAGATGAAGTGACAGCTATCTTGGAAGGCCGTGAATTGGCAGAGCTCAAGCCAGAAGACTTCCCAGTTTATGAAAATGGATTTTCACAAGCCACTCGTAACTCATCACAAGACGCTATCAACGCAGCAGCAGCTGTTTTGCCAAACTTCTTTGGTGGTTCAGCCGACTTGGCTCACTCAAACATGACCGTTATCAAGGGCGAAGGCTTGCAAGATGCTGCAAATCCGCTCAATCGCAACATCCAATTTGGTGTGCGTGAATTTGCGATGGGTACGATCTTGAACGGTATGGCAGCTCATGGTGGACTTCGTGTCTTTGGTGGTACATTCTTTGTATTCTCAGACTACGTCAAGGCGGCGGTACGCTTGTCAGCTCTGCAAGGATTGCCAGTGACCTACGTCTTTACCCACGACTCAATCGCAGTTGGTGAAGATGGACCAACCCACGAACCAATCGAGCATTTGGCTGGTCTTCGTGCAATGCCAAACCTCAACGTTTTCCGTCCAGCAGATGCGCGTGAAACACAAGCAGCTTGGTACTTGTCATTGACAAGCAAGTCTACTCCGTCTGCCCTTGTTCTCACTCGTCAAAACTTGACAGTGGAAGAAGGAACAGACTTTGATAAGGTTGCCAAAGGTGCCTATGTTGTCTACGATACAGAAGGCTTTGACACTATTTTGATTGCATCAGGTTCTGAAGTTAACTTGGCAGTCAAGGCAGCCAAGGAATTGGCGGCAGCTGGTACAAAAGTCCGTGTCGTGTCAGTACCTTCGACAGAGCTCTTCGATGCTCAAGACGCAGCTTACAAGGAAGAAATCCTTCCAAACGCTATTCGTCGTCGTTTGGCTATCGAAATGGGTGCTACTCAGGGCTGGTACAAGTATGTCGGCCTTGACGGTAAGGTGCTTGGTATCGATACGTTTGGTGCATCCGCTCCAGCTCAAACCGTTATCGACAACTACGGCTTCACCGTTGAAAACGTCGTGAAATTGGTTAATGAGTTGTAAGATAGATTAACTAGGAACAGCCCTTCGCCGAGGGGTTGTTTTGTGTTATACTATAAACAAAAGGAGCTGTTATGAAATCTTTGAAATTTGATTTTTTGGCCTTTGTCGTCGGTGGGATGTTGTTTGGGGTTGGCCTAAGTTTGCTTTGGGATGGTTTGCCTACTTGGCCTAATTTTCTAGGTGCCATCTACTTATTTTTCTGTTGGCTGGCCTTTTCGTTTATCACGGATGATTTGTATGAAAAGATACCTAAAAATGCCTTGGCAGAAAAAATCGCCTTCCCGTCTCTCTTTCTCTTTGCCCCTCTGGTATTTCTCTTAAAGATGAAAAAGTGAATCTTGTAAATATCTCGGTATGTCTGTGCGAGGTTGCCAGTTGTGCCTGTTTTGCTATTTGAATAGAAAAATACCTTACGGCATAGGTTGATACGGACCTTGGTTGCCCTATGTCCAAGCTACTCTTAGTCAGAGGTTTGCCTTTTTCTGAAAATATGACTCATTTTCTTGTTTTTTCT
Source organism: Streptococcus sp. A22 (assembly GCF_043674215.1). Lineage (NCBI taxonomy): Bacteria > Bacillati > Bacillota > Bacilli > Lactobacillales > Streptococcaceae > Streptococcus > Streptococcus sp. A22. Next base: position 79,458 of record NZ_JBIMJQ010000007.1, on the reverse strand, counting down.
TTTTTTATATGATATACTTAACGAGTTAATTAAAAGGTTAAGGAAATAAAATGAATCCGATTGCGTTAGAAATTGAAAAATGTTTGCATGAGATTGTCCTGAGTTCGGAAAATCAACTGGAGATTCTAGTTGGTAATTGCCAGAGCTCGGTCAAGTTGACCAATACCCAGGAGCATATCCTCATGTTGATTGAAAAGAATGCTTATACCAATACTGAGATTGCTAAGCAGCTCAATATCAGTCAGGCTGCAGTGACCAAGGCCACCAAGTCTTTGGTTGCGCAAGGTCTCTTGGAGGCAGTGCGGGATAGTAAGGATGGCCGTGTTGTTCGCTTTAGTCTAACGGACCTGGCTCGTCCCATTGCGGCGGAGCATGCCCACCATCATGTCCACACATTAGAGGCTTACGAGGACTTGCTAAAGGGTTACACGACTGATGAGCAAGAATTGATTGGTCGATTTATGCAGGATTTAGTGGAGAAGATTAAAAAATAATGAGATACATCACAGTGGAGGATTTGTCCTTCTATTATGACAAGGAGCCGGTCCTAGAGCACATCCATTATCACTTGGATAGTGGGGAGTTTGTGACCTTGACGGGTGAAAATGGGGCTGCCAAGTCTACCTTGATCAAGGCGACCCTGGGGATTTTGAAACCAAAAATTGGTCAGGTGACTATTTCTGAAAAAAGCACCAAGGGGAAAAAGTTACGTATGGCTTATCTGCCGCAGCAGATTGCTAGCTTTAATGCTGGTTTTCCAAGTACTGTTTTAGAATTTGTTCGTTCTGGTCGATATCCAAGACAGGGGTGGTTTAGACGGTTGACGGCTCACGATGAGGAACATGTGAAGAAGAGTTTGGATTCGGTTGGTATGTGGGAGCATCGAGATAAAAAACTGGGGTCACTGAGCGGTGGACAAAAGCAACGGGCTGTCATTGCTCGGATGTTTGCATCTGATCCGGATATTTTCATCTTAGATGAGCCAACCACTGGAATGGATAGTGGGACCAAGGACGATTTTTACCGCCTTATGCACCATGCGGCCAAGAAACACGGCAAGTCAGTCCTCATGATTACCCATGATCCAGATGAGCTTAGCAAGTATGCGGACCGTAACATCCATCTGGTGCGGGACCAAGCGTCACCATGGCGTTGTTTCAACGTCCACGAACCCGACGAGGAGGTAGGCCATGTTTGATCTGTCTATTTTCCAGTATGATTTCATGCAGCGGGCTTTTTTGGCAATTATTGCCATGAGTTTGTTTTCGCCAATCCTGGGTGTTTTTCTCATTCTCAGAAGACAGAGTTTGATGTCAGATACCCTTAGTCACGTTTCCTTAGCAGGTGTGGCGTTTGGTTTGGTTTTGGGGATTTCTCCGACTGTGTCAACCTTACTTGTTGTGATTGTGGCAGCAGTCTTTCTTGAGTACTTGCGGACGATTTATAAAAACTTTATGGAAATCGGTACGGCAATCTTGATGTCTACAGGTCTGGCTATTTCTCTCATTGTCATGAATAAGTCTGGCGGTAAGTCGAGTTTGAGTTTAGATCAATATCTATTTGGATCGATTGTCACTATTAGCCAGGAACAGGTCTGGGCTTTGTTTGGCATTGCAGTTGCGGTTATCTTGTTGACCCTTCTCTTTCTGCGTCCTATGTATATCTTGACTTTTGATGAGGATACAGCTTTTGTGGACGGTTTACCAGTACGTGCCATGTCTATTGCCTTTAATGTGGTGACAGGTGTCGCCATTGCCCTGATGATTCCTGCGGCTGGTGCCCTCTTGGTATCGACCATCATGGTCTTGCCTGCAGCCATTGCGCTTCGTCTAGGGAAAAATTTCAAGTCGGTGATTGTGTTCGGGATGTTGATTGGTTTCTTTGGAATGGTCACTGGTTTGTTGACATCTTACTATGCTGAAACACCTGCAAGTGCCAGCATTACCTTGATTTTTATTAGTATTTTCTTATTGGTGAATCTAGTAGCCAAGTTTAAAAAATAGGAGGAATTATGAAAAAATTAGCTCTTTTAGGTTTGGGTTTATCGTTCTTCGCCTTGTCGGCCTGCGGCAATAGCACAGCTTCTCAGGATGATGAGTTGAATATCGTGACCACTTTTTATCCAGTATATGAGTTTACCAAGCAGGTTGTGGGTGAGGAAGGAACAGTTGACCTTTTGATTGAAGCAGGTACAGAAGTTCATGACTTTGAGCCGTCTGCTAAGGATATTGCCATTATTCAAGAAGCGGATACCTTTGTCTATGAAAATGAAAATATGGAGACTTGGGTGCCAGATGTTTTAGACAGTATTGATACTGAAGCGGTCGGTGTTATCAAGGCGACGGAGGGAATGTTGCTCTTGCCTGGTAGTGAGGAAGAAGAACATGACCACGAAGAAGGGGAAGACCACGAACACGCCTATGACCCACACGTATGGTTGTCACCAGAGCGTTCCATTACCTTGGTGGAAACCATTCGGGATGGGTTGATTGCCCAGTACCCTGATAAAAAAGCTGTTTTTGAAGAAAATGCAGCTGCTTACATTGACAAGTTAGAAGCTCTGCATTCTCAATATACAGAAACTTTGTCAGCTGCTAAGCAAAAATACTTTGTTACCCAGCACACTGCCTTTGCTTACTTGGCTTTGGATTATGGTTTGCACCAAGTGTCGATCACAGGTGTCTCTGCAGACCAAGAGCCTACGGCAACTCGCTTGGCAGAATTGGCTGAATACATCAAGACCTATGGCATCAAGTACATCTACTTTGAAGAGAATGCGTCTTCAGCAGTAGCAGAAACCTTGGCAAAAGAAACTGGCGTGGAACTGGCTGTTTTGGATACGCTTGAGAGTGTAACGACAGAAGCTATGGATAGTGGTGAGGATTATATTTCCATCATGGAAGCAAACTTAGCGGCTTTGGAAAAAACAACCAGCCAAGCTGGTGTAGAGATCTTGCCAGAAGAGGGTGCTGAGACGGCTCAGACGGTTTACAATGGCTACTTTGAAGATGCTGCTGTTAAAGATCGCACTTTGTCAGATTATGCCGGGGAGTGGCAGTCTGTTTACCCATATTTGCTCGATGGTACGCTGGACCAAGTCTGGGACTACAAGGCTAAGCTCAAAGGAGGTATGACAGCTGAAGAGTACAAGGCTTATTACGATACTGGCTACAAAACAGACGTTGATCAAATTAACATTACTGACAATACCATGGAGTTTCTAGTGGGAGACAAGTCTTACAAGTATACTTATAAGTACGTGGGTTATGAAATTTTGACTTATAAAAAAGGCAATCGTGGTGTTCGTTTCTTATTTGAAGCAACGGATCCAAATGCTGGTGATTACAAGTATGTGCAATTCAGTGACCACAATATTGCCCCTGTTAAGACAGGTCACTTCCATATCTATTTTGGTGGAGAGAGCCAAGAAAAACTATTGGAAGAATTGGAAAACTGGCCGACCTATTATCCAGTTGGTTTGACTGGTTTGGAAATCGGTCAGGAAATGCTGGCTCACTAAGAAAATAAGGCTGAACGGAATGTTCAGTCCTTTTTCTTGACATTTTCTGACTACAAGTGTAAACTAAAATTAGAAAATGATTGTTGGGAGGTGAGTTTATGGAGCAGATGATTTCTGCTGCGGAGTGGCAGGTCATGCGGGTTCTGTGGGCCCATCCTGGTGCGACTTCTCAGGAAATTATTCAGTCCTTGCAGGAAGGCTTTGACTGGCAGGCGACGACCATTAAGACACTCTTGGGGCGGCTACGGAAGAAAAACTATCTGAGAATGGCTAAGGAAACTAGCAAGTATCACTATTATCCGCTGATCAGTGAGGAAGAACATTTGCAGGCGCAGGTGGAACTCTTACTAGCTACCATCTGTTCCACAAAACAGGGGCAGTTAGTTGAAAACTTGCTAGACACAGGGACATTTTCCCAAAAAAGCCTTGAACAACTAGCTAGTAAAATAGCCCAACTACAAAAGACTGCACCTGAGCGAATCGCCTGTCAATGCTTGGCAGGTCAATGTACCTGTGGGCATCATGCTAAAGGAGTTTGAATATGAAACAAATCTTGAAATTGAAAAACTTATCTTGTCAGAACTGTGTCAAGCACGTGACCAATCACCTTTTGGATTTGGACGGAGTGGTAGAAGTGAAAATCCAGCTGGATCAGCAGTTGGCGGAAGTGGAAACTTCGGTGGCCTATGATTTGGAAGGCTACCAAGTGGCTTTGGACGATACCATCTATGAAGTGGAAGAGTTGGTGTAAAGGAAAAAGCAGCCGTCGGGCTGCTTTTTATAATGCTTTGAGAAAATGAGTCAGGTCCAGCTGCACTTGTGCAAGTGAAATTTGGTCCCAGAAGCCGTCTGATCGAAAGCGTGGAATCAGGTGGACATGGAAATGGGTTCCGGCATCAAACAAGCGGTCATTGCAAGCTAAGGTCACACCGTCAATCGCTAATTCCTGACAGAGTTTTTCAGTCAAAAAGACTTCCAAGTCCGATAATTCGTAGCGAACAGCTGGTGGGACTTGGCTGAGCGTGTCATAGTGTTCCTTGCTGATAATCAGTAGGTGCCCCGTTTGGACAGGGTCAATATCCCAGACGACCTTGAAATGCTCCGTCTGGTAGAGAATATCTATTTCTTTGAGTTGGTGGCAAAAAATGCAGGTCATGTCTTTTCTCCTAGGTTAGCAGAAAAGGAAATCACGGTGGATTTCCTTGAAAAATCTTAATAAGTCAACACAGAATATTTCTTCTTCCCGCGGCGGATAACGGTCAACTCGCCGTCAATTTTATCGCTGTCAGAAAGGCTATACTCCAAGTTCTGCACACGCTCGCCGTTGACATAAATGGCACCATTTTGCACATCCTCACGAGCTTGGCGTTTTGAATTGACAATACCAGAGGTAACTAGAAGTTCAACGATGTTAAGGTTGTCTTCAGCCTGTACAGCGTAGTTTGGAACGTTGCTGAGGCCCTGCTTGAGTTCTTTTGCGGATAGGTTTTTGATATTGCCAGCGAATAATTGTTCAGTAATGTTAAGGGCTTGGTTATAAGCCTCTTCACCGTGGACCAATGTCACGACTTCCTTAGCCAAAATCTTCTGAGCTAGGCGTTCATGACGGGCAGCGTCAAATTGTTTCTCGATTTCAGCGATCTCATCTAATGACAAGAAAGTAAAGATTTTCAAGAAACGGACAGCATCGTCGTCCATGACATTGAGCCAGAATTGGTACATTTCATACGGAGAAGTCTTGTCGGCATCCAACCAAACAGCGTTGCCTTCAGACTTGCCAAATTTCTTACCTGTTGAGTCGGTGATAAGTGGTACAGTCATAACATGACCAGACTTGTCGGCCTTGCGGCGAAGCAACTCGGTACCTGCAGTCATGTTACCCCACTGGTCAGAACCACCGATTTGTAGGGTCACATTGTGCTTGTCATTGAGCTCGTAGAAGTCATAGCCCTGCATGATTTGGTAGGCAAACTCGGTGTAGGAAATCCCTGTTTCAATCCGTTTTTTCACAGAGTCTTTGCTCATCATGTAGTTGACTGTGTAGTATTTACCAACATCACGAAGGAAGTCAATAAAGCTGATGTCTGAGAACCAGTCGTAGTTGTTGACCATTTCGGCCTTATTGTCACCATTTTCAAAATCCAAGAAGCGAGAGAGTTGACCTTGAATTTTTGTCACCCAACCGTCCACGGTGTCTTTGGTTTGCAAGCTGCGCTCCGCATCCTTGAAGGAAGGGTCGCCAATCAGACCAGTTGCACCGCCAACTAGGGCGTAAGGCTTGTGGCCTGCTAACTGCAAGCGACGGCTGGTTAAAATTGCAACCAAGTGCCCCAAGTGTAAACTATCTGCTGTTGGATCGTAGCCTGTGTAATAAGAAACCTGTCCTTCTGTTAATGCTTTTACCAAGGCTTCTTCGTCTGTCGTTTGAAAGACCAAGCCACGAGCTTTTAGTTCTTCAAAAATATTCATATGAGGCTTTCTCCTTTTAAAATTTCCCCCTATTATACCATGAAATTGTAGAAAGTGGGCAAAGTTTGGTATAATAAAAGGAATAAGGAGTTACTATGACGACGAAACATTCTAAATTCAAAACAATGATGGCTTCTTTTAGCCTGACCAATGGATTGGGCATCTTGTTAAGAAGCATCAAATTATTGGTGGATTATTTGGCGGTCATTTTCCTAGTCTTGGGCAGTCTGGGTGCTGGGGTTGGAGTTGGCTATGTCTTTAGCCTATTTGACCAAGTAGAGGCGCCTAGTAAGGAAGAGCTGCTGGCCAATATCGCCAATATCAGTAGAAATTCTCATATTGTCTTTTCGGATGGTTCTCCTGTAGCAGATATCAATTCAGACTTGTTGCGGAGCCCTATTGAAAATGCAGATATTTCTGACTATATAAAGCAGGCCGTGATTGCTACGGAGGATGTCACCTTTGAGAGCCACAATGGTGTTGTGCCTAAGGCGGTATTGCGTGCGGCTCTGGGCTCGGTTGGTTTTGGTTCTTCCAGCGGTGGTTCGACTATTACTCAGCAGTTGATTAAGCAGCAGATTGTTGGCGACGCTCCGACTTTTACACGTAAGGCCAATGAAATTATCACCGCCTTGGCTCTGGAGCGGGACATGTCCAAGGAAGATATTTTGACTACTTATCTCAATGTCTCGCCTTTTGGTCGAAATAATCAGGGCAAGAATATTGCCGGTGTAGAAGAAGCGGCGCGGGGAATTTTCGGAAAATCAACCAAGGAATTAACGGTTCCTCAGGCGGCCTTTATTGCTGGTTTGCCACAGAGTCCCATTGTCTACTCGCCCTATGCGGCAGACGGTAGTCTCAAGTCGGATGAGTATATGTCTTACGGCCTGGCTCGACACCAAGATGTACTCTATAATATGTACCGAGCAGAATTTCTGACCAAGGAAGAGTACGAGACCTATAAGGATTATGATATTCGCCAGGACTTCCTTCCTCCTAGTCCGGTAACAGAGGATACCAAGGATTTTCTATACTATGCTGTTCTGGATGAAGCCATTGACGTCATGTATGATTATCTGGTGGAGCGGGATAAGGTTTCAGATGCCAAGCTGAAAAATGATGAGACCGTTCAAGAATACAGAGAGCTTGCCGCCCAAGAAATTAGCCAAGGGGGCTATACCGTCACTTCTACGGTCAATCCTGCCATTCACAATGCCATGAATGCTGTAGCGCGTGACAATGGCTACTTGCTGGATGAAGGAAACGGAGTTGTAGAGACCGGTTCGGTCTTGCTAGATAACAAGACAGGTGCAGTGCTTGGCTTTGTTGGTGGCCGTGATTTTTCACAGAACAAGAACAATCATGCTTTCGATACTGTTCGTTCTCCCGCATCAACCATTAAGCCTATTTTGGCCTACGGTATTGCTATGGACCAGGGCCTAATCGGATCGGCTAGTATCTTCTCAGATTACCCAGCTCGTTTCTCCAGTGGCGAGCAAATCATGAACGTCAATAACCGAGGTTCAGGTATGATTGATTTGCAGACTGCTCTCAATCGCTCGGTCAATATACCTGTCTTCTGGACCTATAAGCTGCTGCAACAGTCTGGTGTGGATGTCAAGTCCTATATGGAGAAGATGGATTACCACATTCCGATGTATGACATTGAAAGTCTGCCTCTCGGAGGAGGGATTGATGTTTCTGTAGCTACCAATACCAACGCCTATCAAACCTTGGCAAACGGCGGCGTCTACAACAAGCATTATCTGGTTGAGAATATCAAGAAGGCTGATGGGACAGTTGTTTACCAGCACCAGGCGGCACCTGTTCAGGTTTACTCTAAGGCAACTTCGAGTATCATGATGAACCTGCTCAAGGGGGTTATTTCCTCTGGCTTGACCACAACCTATGCAAACCGTATCAGGGCTATCAACCCTCAAGTATTGGCCAATACAGATATAGCTGGCAAGACTGGTACGAGTAATTACGCTGGAGATGCTTGGCTCATGCTTTCGACCCCTCAGGTTACCTTGGGCTCCTGGGCAGGCTATGATGATAATACAAGTTTGGATGTTTTTGCAAGCTATAATAGCAATTCTCACTATGTTGCTTATTTGTCCAATGCCATCTATCAAGTGGCACCGGAATTATTCTCTGGACGATTTACACTGGATGATAGTGTGATTGCATCTAATGTAGTCACCTCTACTGGGCAACGGCCAGGTAGTGTGCAGGTCAATGGCCGTACGATTAACGTATCAGGTGCTACTACGACTAGTTATTGGGCCAAAAATGGGGCGCCGGTGACCAACTATCGATTTATGTTAGGTGGAACAGAGGCTGATTATCAGACAGCTTGGAATAGTTTGTTTGGCAACCAGCAGCGTAGGACGACCTCCTCAAGCAGTAACAGCAGGACAGGTTCTTCTAGTAGTTCGAGCTCAGCATCCTCAGCAAATAATAATGACGGAGATTCCGAACCAAGTTCGGAATCTGGTGAAGAAGATAATCCTTGATTTTCAAGCGGTCTTGTGTTATAATTTTATAAATAATTTGTCGTCTGTCTTGTTTGAAATCTTGTCCAAACAAGACTTGCAGCAGTTAAATCACACTTTTCAAAGGAAGATTTAGCTGCTCTTTTTGTGTCTATTTGATGGATTTTTAGGAATTGTAATGTATTCTTAAAGATTCTAAATATTCAGAAAAAGGACAAAAGCTAGCTCGCTAGGGCTGGCGATAGATAAAACTCGACCGGATAGCGAGTAGCTTGACGGTCTCGTATCTTATTACAAAGGAGAAAACTTTTGGCAGGACATGAAGTTCAGTACGGTAAGCACCGTACCCGTCGTAGTTTTTCAAGAATCAAGGAAGTTCTTGATTTACCAAATTTGATCGAAATCCAGACAGATTCTTTCAAAGATTTCTTGGATTCTGGTTTGAAGGAAGTCTTTGAAGATGTGCTTCCGGTTTCTAACTTTACAGAAACCATGGAATTGGAATTTGTTGGCTACGAATTGAAGACTCCAAAATACACTTTGGAAGAGGCACGTTCGCACGATGCCAACTATTCTGCGCCTATCTATGTGACATTCCGCTTGGTCAACAAGGAAACGGGTGAAATCAAGACCCAGGAAGTTTTCTTTGGCGAATTCCCAATCATGACTGAAATGGGTACCTTCATCATCAACGGTGCAGAGCGTATCATCGTTTCTCAGTTGGTGCGTTCACCGGGTGTTTACTTTAATGACAAAGTAGATAAGAACGGTAAAGTAGGTTATGGTTCAACGGTTATCCCTAACCGTGGAGCTTGGTTAGAATTGGAAACTGATTCTAAGGATATTGCCTATACTCGTATCGACCGTACGCGTAAGATTCCGTTCACAACGCTTGTGCGTGCTCTTGGTTTCTCAGGTGATGATGAAATCTTCGATATTTTTGGTGATAGCGAATTGGTACGCAACACTATTGAGAAAGATATTCATAAAAATCCAGCGGATTCACGTACAGATGAAGCCCTCAAGGAAATCTATGAGCGTCTTCGTCCAGGAGAACCAAAGACAGCTGAAAGCTCTCGTAGCCTTTTGACAGCTCGTTTCTTTGACCCACGTCGTTACGACCTAGCACCTGTTGGTCGTTACAAGATTAATAAAAAACTCAACCTCCGTACTCGTTTGCTCAACCAAACACTTGCTGAGCATGTGATTAACGGTGAGACAGGCGAAATCGTCTTGGAAGCTGGTACAGTCTTGAGCCGTGATGTGCTTGAAAAAGTAGAAGCTCAATTCGACGAACTCAACCTTGTTGAATACATTCCAAATGACAACGCTGTTCTTCTTGAGCCAGTTCTTTTGCAGAAATTCAAGATTGTGGCACCAAAAGATCCAGATCGTGTAGTCACTGTGATTGGTAATGCTAATCCGGCGGAAAACGTACGTACAGTAACACCTGCGGATATCTTGGCAGAGATGAGCTACTTCCTCAACTTGGCTGAAGGTCTTGGTCGTGTAGATGATATTGACCACTTGGGTAACCGTCGTATTCGTGCCGTTGGTGAATTGCTTGCCAACCAAGTACGTATCGGTTTGACGCGTATGGAACGTAACTTGCGTGAGCGTATGTCTGTTCAAGACAATGAAGTATTGACGCCACAACAAATCATCAATATCCGCCCTGTTACAGCTGCAATCAAAGAATTCTTTGGTTCATCTCAGTTGTCACAGTTCATGGACCAACACAACCCACTTTCCGAGTTGTCTCACAAACGCCGTTTGTCAGCCTTGGGACCTGGTGGTTTGACCCGTGACCGCGCTGGTTATGAGGTTCGAGATGTTCACTACACTCACTATGGCCGTATGTGTCCGATTGAAACGCCTGAGGGACCAAACATCGGTTTGATCAACAACTTGTCTTCTTATGGTCACCTCAACAAGTATGGTTTCATCCAAACACCATACCGCAAGATCGACCGTGCAACTGGTACTGTTACCAACGAAATCGTTTGGTTGACAGCAGATGAAGAAGATGCCTACATCGTAGCCCAATCAACATCACCACTTGATGAAAACAACCGTTTCGTTGATAAAATCGTTATGGGACGTCACCAAGGTAATAACCAAGAGTTCCCAGCAGATTCAGCGGACTTCATGGACGTTTCACCGAAACAGGTAGTTGCTGTTGCGACAGCATGTATTCCTTTCTTGGAAAACGATGACTCCAACCGTGCCCTCATGGGTGCCAACATGCAACGTCAGGCTGTTCCATTGATTGATCCAAAAGCACCTTACGTTGGTACTGGTATGGAGTATCAGGCTGCTCATGACTCAGGTGCGGCAGTTATTGCTCAACATGATGGTAAGGTAACTTATGCAGATGCGGACAAGGTAGAAGTACGCCGTGAAGATGGTTCCTTGGATGTTTATAGCATTCAAAAATTCCGCCGTTCAAACTCTGGTACAGCTTATAACCAACGTACCCTTGTAAAAGTAGGCGATGTCGTTGAAAAAGGCGACTTTATCGCAGATGGTCCTTCTATGGAACGTGGGGAAATGGCCCTCGGTCAAAACCCAATCGTTGCCTACATGACGTGGGAAGGTTATAACTTCGAGGATGCGGTTATCATGTCTGAGCGTCTGGTGAAAGAAGATGTCTATACATCTGTTCACTTGGAAGAATACGAATCAGAAACCCGCGATACCAAGTTAGGCCCTGAAGAAATCACACGCGAAATTCCAAACGTTGGTGAGGATGCCCTTCGTCAGTTGGATGAAATGGGTATCATACGTATCGGTGCGGAAGTTAAAGAAGGCGATATTCTTGTTGGTAAGGTCACACCTAAGGGTGAAAAAGATCTTTCTGCTGAAGAGCGCCTCTTGCATGCAATCTTCGGTGACAAGTCACGTGAAGTGCGTGACACCTCTCTTCGTGTACCTCACGGTGCCGATGGTGTCGTTCGTGATGTGAAAATCTTTACTCGTGCCAACGGTGATGAATTGCAATCAGGTGTTAACATGCTGGTTCGTGTCTACATCGCTCAAAAACGTAAGATCAAGGTCGGAGATAAGATGGCCGGTCGTCACGGTAACAAGGGTGTCGTTTCACGTATTGTACCGGTTGAAGATATGCCATATCTTCCAGATGGAACGCCAGTTGATATCATGTTGAACCCACTAGGGGTGCCATCTCGTATGAACATCGGTCAGGTTATGGAACTCCACTTGGGTATGGCGGCTCGTAACTTGGGTATCCATATTGCAACACCAGTTTTCGATGGTGCAAGTTCAGAAGATCTTTGGTCAACCGTTAAAGAAGCGGGTATGGATTCAGATGCCAAGACCATTCTTTACGATGGACGTACCGGTGAGCCATTTGATAACCGTGTGTCTGTCGGTGTCATGTACATGATCAAGCTTCACCACATGGTTGATGATAAACTTCATGCCCGCTCAGTCGGACCATACTCACTCGTTACCCAACAGCCACTCGGAGGTAAGGCCCAGTTTGGTGGTCAGCGTTTCGGTGAGATGGAGGTTTGGGCCCTTGAAGCCTACGGTGCTTCAAACGTCCTACAAGAAATCTTGACCTACAAGTCAGATGATGTGACAGGCCGTCTGAAAGCCTATGAAGCCATCACCAAAGGTAAACCAATTCCAAAACCAGGCGTTCCAGAATCATTCCGCGTTCTTGTCAAAGAATTGCAATCACTTGGTTTGGATATGCGTGTCCTTGATGAAGATGATAACGAAGTAGAATTGCGTGACCTTGATGAAGGTGAAGATGATGATATCATCCACGTAGATGATCTTGAAAAAGCACGTGCAAAAGCAGCAGCTGACGCAGCGGCAGCCTTTGCAGCAGAAGAAGCAGAAGACAAAGAATAATCAGATAGGAGACTAGGGGAGGTCCTTGCTTGATCTTGTATCAACTGGGATCGCCTAGTCTGTCTGGTGCTAGTCAGTCTAGCAACTTTGTCGGTTATTCAAGAATCCGAGGTGTGACTCATCCACCTCTCACAAGAAAAGAAAGGGATTATTAGTGGTTGACGTAAATCGATTTAAAAGTATGCAAATCACGTTAGCTTCACCACGTAAGGTTCGTTCATGGTCTTACGGTGAGGTTAAAAAACCTGAAACAATCAACTATCGTACACTAAAACCAGAACGTGATGGACTTTTTGATGAAGTGATCTTTGGTCCAACAAAAGACTGGGAGTGTTCATGTGGTAAATACAAGCGTATCCGTTATAAAGGGATCACTTGTGACCGTTGTGGTGTGGAAGTAACTCGTGCAAAAGTCCGCCGTGAGCGTATGGGCCATATTGAGTTGAAAGCTCCAATCTCACACATCTGGTATTTCAAAGGTATTCCAAGCCGTATGGGCTTGACCTTGGATATGAGCCCACGTGCGCTTGAAGAAGTTATTTACTTCGCAGCTTATGTGGTGATTGATCCGAAAGATACACCGCTTGAGCACAAGTCTATCATGACAGAGCGCGAATACCGCGAGCGTTTGCGTGAATTCGGCTATGGTTCATTCGTTGCCAAAATGGGGGCAGAAGCGATTCAAGACCTCTTGAAGCAAGTCGATCTTCCAAAAGAAATCGCAGCTTTGAAAGAAGAATTGAAAACAGCTTCTGGTCAAAAACGCATTAAAGCAGTTCGTCGCTTGGATGTATTGGATGCATTCTACAAATCTGGTAACAAGCCAGAATGGATGATTCTCAATATCCTTCCAGTTATTCCGCCAGATTTGCGTCCAATGGTTCAGTTGGATGGTGGCCGTTTTGCCGCATCTGACTTGAACGAACTCTATCGCCGTGTAATCAACCGTAACAACCGTTTGGCTCGTCTCTTGGAACTTAATGCCCCAGGGATCATCGTACAAAACGAAAAACGTATGCTCCAAGAAGCTGTGGATGCCTTGATTGATAACGGTCGCCGTGGTCGTCCAATTACAGGACCAGGTAGCCGTCCACTTAAATCACTCAGCCACATGCTTAAGGGTAAGCAAGGACGTTTCCGTCAAAACTTGCTTGGTAAGCGTGTTGACTTCTCAGGACGTTCCGTTATCGCCGTTGGTCCAACGCTTAAAATGTACCAATGTGGTGTGCCACGCGAAATGGCGATCGAGCTCTTCAAACCGTTTGTCATGCGTGAAATCGTTGCCCGTGATATTGCTGGTAACGTCAAAGCTGCGAAACGTTTGATTGAACGTGGTGATGATCGTATCTGGGATATCTTGGAAGAAGTGATCAAAGAACACCCAGTTCTTTTGAACCGCGCACCTACCCTTCACCGTTTGGGGATTCAGGCTTTTGAGCCAGTTCTGATTGACGGTAAGGCTCTTCGCTTGCACCCGCTTGTCTGTGAAGCCTACAACGCCGACTTCGACGGTGACCAGATGGCGATTCACGTTCCATTGTCAGAAGAAGCACAAGCAGAAGCACGTATCCTTATGCTTGCGGCAGAACACATCCTTAACCCTAAAGATGGTAAACCAGTTGTAACACCGTCTCAGGATATGGTCTTGGGTAACTATTACTTGACTATGGAAGATGCTGGTCGTGAAGGTGAAGGCATGGTCTTCAAGGATGCGGATGAGGCTGTTATGGCTTACCGCAATGGCTATGTTCACTTGCATACCCGTGTTGGTATTGCAACAGATAGCATTGATAAACCTTGGAAAGACAACCAAAAACACAAGGTCATGATGACAACTGTCGGAAAAATCTTGTTCAACGCGATTATGCCAGAAGGTCTTCCATACTTGCAAGAGCCAAACAACGCTAACTTGACAGAAGGAACTCCTGATAAATACTTCTTGGAACCAGGATCAGATATCAAGGCTGCTATTGCAGAATTGCCAATCAACCCACCATTCAAGAAGAAAAATCTTGGGAACATCATCGCTGAAATCTTCAAGCGTTTCCGTACAACTGAAACATCAGCCCTACTTGACCGTTTGAAAGACTTAGGTTACTATCACTCAACACTCGCTGGTTTGACAGTGGGTATTGCCGATATCCCAGTTATCGACAACAAGGCTGAAATCATTGAAGAATCTCACGAACGTGTGGAACAAATCAAGAAACAATTCCGTCGTGGTATGATCACCGAGGACGAGCGCTACACAGCTGTTACAGATGAGTGGCGTTCAGCTAAGGAAAAATTGGAAAAACGCCTAGTTGAAAAACAAGATCCGAAGAACCCAATCGTTATGATGATGGACTCTGGTGCCCGTGGTAACATTTCCAACTTCTCCCAGTTGGCCGGTATGCGTGGTCTGATGTCAGCTCCGAACGGACGTATCATGGAATTGCCAATCTTGTCTAACTTCCGTGAAGGTCTTTCGGTATTGGAAATGTTCTTCTCAACTCACGGTGCCCGTAAGGGTATGACGGATACGGCCTTGAAGACAGCCGACTCAGGTTACTTGACTCGTCGTTTGGTTGACGTTGCTCAAGACGTTATTATCCGTGAAGACGACTGTGGAACAGACCGTGGTCTTGACATTCGTTCAATCACAGATGGCAAGGAAATGATCGAGCCACTTGAAGAGCGTTTGCAAGGTCGTTACACTAAGAAAACTGTTAAACACCCTGAAACGGGTGCCGTTATCATTGGTCCAAACAAATTGATTACGGAAGATATTGCCCGTGAAATTGTCAATGCAGGCGTTGAACAAGTAACCATCCGTAGCGTATTTACATGTAACACTCGTCACGGTGTCTGCCGTCATTGTTACGGTATCAACTTGGCAACAGGTGATGCGGTTGAAGTGGGTGAAGCAGTTGGTACGATTGCAGCTCAATCTATCGGTGAGCCTGGTACACAGCTTACAATGCGTACCTTCCACACGGGTGGTGTAGCCTCAAACAGCGATATCACGCAGGGTCTTCCTCGTGTTCAAGAGATCTTTGAAGCTCGCAATCCAAAAGGGGAAGCGGTTATCACTGAGGTCAAAGGGGAAGTTATCGCTATTGAAGAAGATGCTTCTACTCGTACCAAGAAAGTCTTTGTTAAAGGTGTAACTGGTGAAGGCGAATACGTGGTACCATTTACAGCCCGTATGAAGGTTGAAGTGGGTGACCAAGTTGCGCGTGGTGCAGCCCTTACCGAAGGTTCTATCCAACCAAAACGCTTGCTCGAAGTCCGTGATGTCTTGGCGGTTGAAACTTACCTTCTTTCTGAAGTTCAAAAAGTTTACCGTAGCCAGGGTGTAGAAATCGGCGACAAGCACATCGAGGTAATGGTTCGTCAAATGCTTCGTAAAGTTCGTGTCATGGATCCAGGTGACACAGATCTTCTCATGGGTACCCTCATGGATATCACAGACTTTACAGATGCCAATGCTGACGTGGTTATTGCAGGTGGTATTCCGGCAACAGCTCGTCCAGTTCTTATGGGTATCACAAAAGCGTCCCTTGAAACCAACTCATTCTTGTCTGCCGCATCCTTCCAAGAAACAACTCGCGTTCTTACAGATGCAGCTATTCGTGGTAAACGTGACAACCTTCTCGGTCTTAAAGAGAACGTTATCATCGGTAAGATTATCCCAGCAGGTACAGGTATGGCCCGCTACCGTAATCTTGAACCACAAGCCATTAATGAAGTTGAAATCATTGAAGACACCGTTGCTGAAGAACTTGCAGCAGAAGCAGAGCTTGAAGCTGTAACTGAATAATAATCTTTAAGGGAGGACCGTTTGGTCTTCTCTTTTTGTGTAGCCTGTTCAAAAAAAAAACAACCAGATGGTATCCACCTGATTGCTACTATGCTGTCTTTATTTTAAGCTTGGAAAGATGAGAAGGTTCTCCAATTGCTTGTGATAATAATCCTTGTACTTAGAATACACCAAGGTGTGGTTTAGTTGGTCTTGGGTCTTGCCAGGAAAGTCTGAAATGATGCCATCAACCGCTAAATCATCTGCCTGGGTCACGCCAGCTTCATCATTGACTGTCCAGACATAGAGAAATTTCTTGGAGGCTTTGATGTAATCATGTAATTCGGGAGACAGGTCGCTCAAAGGGACGCTGAATCCAGTCAGACCTGGAAATTGCTCCTCAAGGATGGAATTCATAATCAAGACTGTTTCAAATTTAGGTGAGTGGCTGAGGACTCTCTTCATAAATTCTTGGTCAGCTGTTTGTAGTTGATGCTGGCCTTGCTCTAACCGCTGTTGGTATTTTCCTAGAAAGTTTTCTACAATCTGTGGACTGTCTAGCTCAGAAGTTTTGAAATCAATCAGGAGCTTTTGACCAGACTTTTCGGCCTCTGTCAGAATCTGATCAAAGCTGGCGATATGGGCTGTATGCCCCTCTTGATCGGTCAAGCTAATGTTGGTTAGAGTACTTAAGGGCAGGTCGTGTGGCCGATAGTGGAGCCCTGTCCAGCCGGATAGATTAGGGTCGTGAAAGACCACATATTCCAAATCTGCTGTTTCCCAGATGTCAATTTCAATGTAGTCAAACTTGCTTTTGCTGGAAATTTGGAAGGCCTCGAGACTATTTTCAACTGCGCTAGGACCGTTGAGGGCCCGGTGGGAAATGACCTGTGGAGACTTTGGGATAATCAGTCTGGCCTCTTGTTTAACAAGGTAGAAGACTGGAAAGACGGGTAGCCAGACGACCAGTAAGGAAGCTGGTTTCCACCAGGTGAATTTTTCGTCAAAAATGACTTTCCACCAGAGCCAGAGCGAGAAAGACAGGATCAGAACAAGGCCACTATAGAGCAGGGCGAAGAGAATGAAGTAAATTTCTTGCACATGCTGGGGAAATCTTTCTGTCAGATGTGCTTGGAGATAGTAATTGGCCAGACTGACAGAGTACCAAAGTCCCAGGGCCAATAGGGGGACCAGGAGTCCAATGGCTAATTTTTTCCATAGGGGTCTTTGTATTTTTCGTTTTCGGATGTTTGATTTGATAGATTGCTTCATGCTTGCGGAACTTTCTGATTTTACGTACTAGCTTATTATACTTTAAAACCATCAAATAATCTACTATATTTTTGAGAAACCTAAGCGCAATTGGTGTGGGGAATCAGATGAAATTCTTCTCGGTCAACCAGGCGCGGATAACAGAGAGGGTTTTGTCTTGGAATTTGCCGGATTCGTACATGTGGTCGGCTCCTGTTAGGGATACGAGCACTGATTCGGCGTAGTTCTGAGCTGTTTTTCTGGCGATGGCGGATACGGTCATCTTGTCTTCGCTGCCCGTGATGACCAGGACTGGACCCGAAATCTTGCTGAAATCCACATAGCCTGCTCTGCTTTTGTCAAAGAAAGGAAAGGCCATCTGAGTGTAAACCTTGCCGGATTCAGGAACCAGGGTCTTGAAGATATCCTCCTTGAGGCTAGGATCCTGGACGTTGAGGCAATAGGTGAAAAACTCATCCTTGTATGGTGGCATGGGCTTTTTCCAGAAGCCCCAGCGCAGGAAGTGGCGGATGAAACAACGAATCATGGTTGGATAGAGGGCAAAGATGTCGGCAGTAGGGGCAGGTCCCATGAGAATCATGCCGGAGATTTCTGTGCGCTCGGCGACCATTTGTGCCAAGAGACAGCCAAGGGAATGCCCTAGTAGTAGAGGAGGCTCTTCCAGACTTTCGACCAGGGCAACCAAATCATCAGCGTAGTCGGTCAGGCTGACGGCACCAACCTTTTCCATCACTTGCTCATAGGGTAAGTCGTGGTAGCGCAGGCTAGGCGTGTGAACAATGATGCCCATTTTTTCTAATTTTGTGGCAAATTCTCCCCAGACAGCCCCATCGCACCAGGTTCCGTGAATCAAGACCATATGTTTCATAAACTTTCCTCCAATCATTTTTTCCATTATAACATGTTTGTCATCTGCTTGTGAGTCAGCTGTAACAGTTGTCATATTTATTTAAGGCTTCTTCAAGCTTTCTGTCTTAGGATAGATAGGGTAATATCCGAACCCACCTTTATAGCTCGGCAGCTTTATTTTTTATATAAATGTGCTTCGCTTTGGTATATAGGTTCTAGAAGAAAGGAAGTATTGAAATGAATACATTTTTTGCAAACAAGAAGTTGAAATTGGGAATCGCTGCAAGCTTAGTTGCAGGTATGGTCATGCTGGGACAATCCTCGGCAAGTGCAGATACCTTTGATTCCTATGGTCCGCGCTATCTGGGAGAACATCCAGCTCCAATCTACCAATCATTTGGAGTGGCTGATAACAGTAGCGCTGTCATTTCGGAGACGGTCTCTACAGCCTCTACGACCTATAGTTCCGCTGTAACGACCACTTATACTGCCAACACCTATCCAGTCGGCCAATGTACCTGGGGTGTAAAGGAGCTAGCGCCATGGGTAGGTAACTATTGGGGCAATGGAGGTGATTGGGCAGCAAGTGCTGCGGCTCAGGGCTATACGGTTGGGACAACTCCTCAGGTAGGTGCCGTTATCGTATGGACAGATGGTGGCTATGGACATGTGGCTTATGTGACAGACGTAGCAGCTGACGGGACCATTCAGGTGATGGAATCGAATTTTAATGGCAATATGTCCATTGGAAACTACCGTGGATGGTTTAACCCGACGACTACCGGGGCAGGTACGGTTAGCTATATCTACCCACCAGCGGATGCTTAGGTAAGGGATAGGAAAGAGGTCTTGGCCTCTTTTTGCTTTCCTATCTACAGCAGCTGATTTTTGGAGCCAAGAATGATATACTAAGAGTGTAGCGTTTTCACTAATTTATACATTTCTCGTCGTTGAAAGGAGACATGATGAATAATTTTCGTTTACAGATTCCGACAGACATCCGTTTCGGACGTGACCGCTTAGCTGAATTGCCAGAGGTCTTGGAACAATTCGGCAAGAAGGTACTTTTGGTCTACGGTGGTGGCTCCATCAAGCGCTCTGGTCTCTATGATAAGGTTACGGCCTTGCTGAAAGACAATGATTTTGAGTGGGTGGAGCTGGCAGGTGTCGAGCCCAATCCGCGGATTGATTCAGTCCGTGAAGGTGGAAGGTTGATTCGCGAAAATAGCCTAGACATGCTTTTGGCTGTCGGTGGCGGTTCAGTCGTTGATGCCAGTAAGGTTATGGCTGCGGCAGCTTATTACGATGGTGATGCCTGGGATTTGGTCAAAAATCCTCGCCTGATTGGCCAGGCAGTTCCGATTGTAGATATTCTGACGCTGGCGGCAACTGGTACAGAAATGAACCGTGGGGCTGTGATTTCCAATATGGAGACCAATGAAAAATTGGGTACAGGTGGCTGGGAGCTCATTCCGCGGGCCTCTTTCTTAGATCCGACCTTGACTTACACGGTTTCAAAATGGCAGACGGCAGCTGGTACGGCGGATATGATGAGCCATCTTTTTGAGCAATATTTTAATCGCACAGTTGGAGTGGATGTTCAGGATAGCATTGCAGAGGGCTTGTTGAAGACGGCCATCAAACATGGTCCGGTGGCTCTTGCAGAACCAGAAAATTATGAGGCGCGTGCCAACTTGCTTTGGACCTCGACCCTGGCTTTGAATGGCTTGGTTGCTAGTGGACGTGCGGGCGGCTGGACTTGCCATGCTATCGAGCATGAATTGTCGGCCTATTATGATATTACGCACGGTATTGGTTTGGCTGTCTTGACACCGCGCTGGATGAAATTCTGTGTTGATACTGATCCGACGACACATGCGAAATTTGCAACTTATGCCCGCAATGTTTGGGGACTGACAGAAGGTTCAGATGAAGAATTGGCTAGACAGGCTATTGAGAAAACCTACCATTTCTTCAAAAATGAGATGGAAATTCCGATGACCTTGCCTGAAGTAGGTATCCCAGTCCAAGATTTGGTGAGAGAAATGAGCGAGCAGGCTGTGTTGCATGGTCGCTTGGATGGAAATGTTTTTGTGACTCTTTCAGTGGACCATGTGGAAGAGATTATTCTTGCCTCCTTTGTGGAGATGGAGGAGTTTTAGGCCTAAGTAGGTTTAAAAAGAGCACGAGAGCTATTTTGTGAAAAAATCGATTAAAAACGCACCAAATTTGGTGCGTTTTGTGTTACAATAAAACTAAGAATAGGGGGAAAGGCTATGATTGGAGACAATATAAAATCACTACGCCATACACACGATTTAACACAACCAGAATTTGCGAAAATGGTGGGGATTTCACGCAATAGCCTGAGTCGCTATGAAAATGGCACCAGCACCGTATCAACAGAGCTTATCGACCGCATTTGTCAGAAATTTAACATCTCTTATGTCGATATTGTAGGGGAGGACAAGATGTTAACACCTGTTGAAGATTACCATCTGACTTTAAAAGTAGAAGTGATAAAAGAACGAGGAGCAGCCATTTTATCACAGCTTTATAGATATCAGGATAGTCAAGAGATTGCTTTTGATGATGAAGCGAATCCTTGGATTTTGATGAGTGATGACTTGGCTGAATTGATCAATACGAAAATTTACCTTGTCGATACCTTCGATGAAATCGAGCGTTACAATGGTTATTTAGATGGTATTGAGCGGATGTTAGAGATGGTGCATCATCGGGTGGTGGCTTAATGAGATTGGAAGAATTTAGTGAGGCTGACTTTCAGAAGGCTTTACAGCGAACCATTCGGGCTTTAACCCGAGGAAAGATGATTCCAGATCGATCGAAAGCTATTTTGCTTGGAGGACAAAGCGGGGCTGGTAAGACGACTATTCATCGTATCATGCAAAAGGAATTTCAAGGTAATATCATTATCATTGATGGTGATAGCTGCCGTTCTCAGCATCCCAACTACTTAGCCCTGCAAGAAGAGTATGGCAAGGACAGCGTGGACTATACCAAGGGATTTGCAGGAAAAATGGTAGAACAGTTGGTTGACGAACTCAGCACGCAGGGTTATCATTTGCTGATTGAAGGGACTTTGCGTACCACTCAAGTTCCTCGTCAGACTGCTCAATTACTCCGTTCTAAAGGTTACCAAGTTTCTTTAGCTGTAATTGGTACCAAACCAGAGCTTTCTTATCTCAGCACCTTGATTCGTTACGAAGAACTTTATGCCATCGATCCGACTCAGGCTAGAGCAACACCAAAAGAACACCATGATGGGATTGTAGAGAACTTGGTGGATAACTTGAGGGAGTTAGAAAGTGAGAAACTCTTTGAACGAATTCAAATTTACCAAAGAGATAGAACTTGTATATATGATTCTGAATCAGATGAAGGTTCCGTAGCAGAAGTGTTACAAGAGTGTCTCTTTGGAAAATGGAGTAAGGTAGAGGAAGAGATGATGAAGTTTGGACAGGAACGGTTGAGGGAGTTTAAAAAGTAGTTAATTTTCTAATTGATAATTCTTCTAGGAACAGTAATTCGCATTATATTATCGAATGGGTGGTTTGAATTGTTCAAAATTCCAACATATTCTTGTTTATTTTTGATATAATGTAAAAAAACAACAAAGGATTAAACATGAATAAACGAGAACGACTAGAAGAAATTACACGATTGGTAAACAAAAAAGGCACAGTTCGAATTTCTGAGATAGTAGAATTGCTAAATGTTACTGATATGACTGTTCGACGTGATTTTATAGAGTTGGAAGAGCAAGGTGTTTTAACAAAAATCCATGGCGGTGCTAGAAGCAATAAGGCTTTTCAATATCGGGAATATTCTCATTCTGAGAAACACATTCAAAATAAGGAAGCCAAGCAAGAGATAGCGGAAAGGGCAGCACAACTGATAGAAGATGGAGACACGGTATTTTTAGGTCCAGGAACAACAGTGGCCTTTCTGGCTGAGACCATTAAAAATCCTCGCCTAACAGTCATCACAAACTGTATGCCTGTT
Organism: Streptococcus sp. A22; assembly: GCF_043674215.1. Classification (NCBI taxonomy): domain Bacteria; kingdom Bacillati; phylum Bacillota; class Bacilli; order Lactobacillales; family Streptococcaceae; genus Streptococcus; species Streptococcus sp. A22. The sequence goes on along the minus strand of NZ_JBIMJQ010000007.1, from coordinate 57,164 downwards.
TTTACCATCTTATCACAAAAGAAGACTGAGGATTTTCAAGTCTTTCTCTTGGGGGGAGAATATCGTCAAGTGACAGAATCTTTTGTAGGAGAAATTACCAATACAAGTTTAGAAAAAATGCGATTCAGCAAGATTTTCTTTTCAGGTAACGGACTTAAGGGGACTGATGTCATGACCTCTACCCTAGCTGAAGCCTATACGCAAAATATTGCCATTAAACATTCTTTAGAAAAATATCTACTGCTAGATGCCTCGAAAATTGGAAAAGATGATTTTACTTCTTTTTGTGATTTGAATGATGTAACTGCTCTAGTGACCGATATGAATGCAAAGGATGAAAATTACCAATTATTAAGTAATCGCATTGAAATTATTTCTACAAAATCATAAAGTTATCAAAACCAACACTGAGATGTTGGTTTTTTTGTTTGTATACGAAAAAAATAAACAAAAATAAAACAAAATATGTTGACTTTGTGTTTGTTTGGTTGTATAATTTAAACATAAAAAGCGAAAACGCTTTTCTAAGTTTTGCAAAACAAAGATTTTCTGCCAAATATGGCTACAACTTTCTATTTTTGTTAGGAGATAGGTTATGACAATCATTATCGGTGCTGATCCAGCAGGTTCAAAACTAAAAGACGTTATTAAAGATTATTTGCTAGAAAAATCATATGACTTTAAAGATGTCAGTGATGGAAGTGATTTTGTTGATACAACTTTGGCAGTAGTTGCAGAAGTTAATCAAGAGGAAGAAAATCTTGGCATTGTGATTGATGCTTATGGTGTTGGTCCATTTATGACCGCAACTAAAGTCAAAGGCATGATCGCTGCAGAAGTTTCAGACGAACGTTCTGCCTATATGACAAGAGGACACAACAATTCGCGTATTATTACAATCGGTAGTGAGATTGTAGGAGAAGGAATTGCTAAAAATATCGTTAAAGGATTTGTTGAAGGTGAGTATGATGGTGGCCGTCACCAAATTCGTGTCGATATGCTAAATAAAATGTGCTAATTGTTGTAAACAAAGGAGAATAAGAGATGAAAATTGCAATCGGTTGTGACCACATTGTAACCTATGAAAAAATCGCTGTGGTAGATTATTTGAAAAATCAAGGATATGAAGTATTGGACTTTGGGACTTATGACAATGTTCGTACTCATTACCCAATCTTTGGTAAAAAAGTTGGTGAAGCTGTTGCAAGCGGACAAGCAGATTTGGGAATTTGTATTTGTGGAACAGGTGTTGGAATCAACAATGCTGTAAACAAGGTACCTGGTGTTCGATCAGCCCTGGTTCGTGATATGACCTCTGCACTCTATGCAAAAGAAGAGTTAAACGCCAACGTCATTGGTTTTGGAGGAAAGATTACGGGCGAGCTGCTCATGTGTGACATCATTGAAGCCTTCATTAAAGCAGAATACAAACCAACTGAAGCAAACAAACGTTTGATTGAAAAGATTGCAGCAGTTGAAACGCTCAATCAAGAGCAGGCTAATCCAGAGTTCTTTACGGAATTTCTTGAAAAGTGGGATCGTGGAGAATACCACGACTAGGAGGCTCACATGATTTTGACAATCACTTTAAATCCGTCAGTTGATATTGCCTATCAATTGGATACTTTTCATTTGGATACGGTCAATCGAGTAGAAAAAGTTCAAAAAACAGCTGGAGGCAAGGGGCTCAATGTCACACGAGTTTTGAAACAAATTGGTGAAGATGTTGTAGCAACAGGCTTTATTGGCGGTGAGATTGGAAGCTATGTCAAGAAACAACTAACTCGAAATGATGTTAAAACCTCCTTTGTGGAAATTGGGAGCGAAACACGTAACTGTATTGCGGTTCTTCATGATGGCAAACAGACGGAGATTTTAGAACAAGGTCCAACTATTCAAGAACATGAAGCCTTGAATTTTATAGAACATCTTGAAATCATCCTGAATAATGTAGATGTAGTTGTCATTTCAGGAAGTTTGCCTAAGGGACTTGCTAGTAACTACTATGTTAAAATAATTGAACTTTGTAAAAAATGCGGTGTGGCTGTTGTTCTGGATTGTTCTGGTGAGGCGCTGAAAAACGTTTTAGAAAGCCAGCAGAAGCCGACAGTTATTAAGCCGAATACAGAGGAGTTATCACAACTGATTGGTAAAGAAGTTACTGATGATATTCAAGAGTTAAAATCAGTTTTGTCTGATCAACTTTTCCAAGGAATTGATTGGATAGTCGTCTCATTAGGGGCACAGGGGGCTTTTGCCAAGCACAATGACAAGTTCTATCGTGTGAAAATCCCAAAAATCAAAGTCGTCAATCCAGTAGGATCAGGAGATTCAACTGTTGCAGGTATTGCAGCAGGTTTGGTCCATGCTCTACCCGAAGCAGAATTATTAAAAAATGCTAATGTTTTAGGCATGTTAAATGCCCAGGAAGAACAGACGGGTTACGTCAATTTAGAAAATGCAGAATCGTTGTATTCTCAAATCGAAGTCGAAGAGGTATAATATGGTAGCAACAGCAGATAAAAGAAAATACATGGAAAAAGTAAGCAATAAAGCAGGTATTATTTCAGCTTTAGCATTTGACCAACGTGGAGCCCTGAAAAAAATGATGGCAAAACATCAGACAGAAGAACCTACTGTGAAGCAGATGGAAGAACTAAAGAAACTAGTTTCAGAGGAATTAACACAGTTTTCTTCCTCAATTCTATTAGATCCTGAATTTGGTTTGCCAGCATCACGCGCCCGTGACGAACAGTGCGGTTTGCTCCTAGCTTATGAAAAAACTGGCTATGATACCAGCTCTACTAGTCGCTTACCAGATTGCCTAGTGGAGTGGTCTGTAAAACGACTAAAAGAAGAAGGGGCAGATGCGATTAAGTTTCTACTCTACTATGATGTTGATGGTGATCCATACGTCAATCTTCAAAAACATGCCTATATTGAACGCTTGGGTTCAGAATGTCAGGCTGAAGGTTTACCATTCTTTTTGGAAATTTTGAGCTACGATGAAACGATTGAAGACAATGCTAGTGTTGAGTTTGCTAAAGTTAAACCTAGAAAAGTAAATGAAGCCATGAAAGTATTTTCGGATGAACGTTTTGGAGTAGATGTTCTCAAGGTAGAAGTACCTGTGAACATGAATTTTGTAGAAGGCTTTGGAACAGGGGAAGTCGTTTATACAAAAGAAGAAGCAGCCGAATATTTCCATCAACAAGAAGCATCAACTCATTTGCCTTATATTTATCTAAGTGCAGGTGTTTCTGCAAAACTCTTCCAAGATACTCTGGTGTTTGCGCATGAAGCAGGTGCTAAATTTAACGGTGTTCTCTGTGGTCGTGCAACATGGGCAGGTGTTGTGCCAGTCTATATTGAACAAGGTGAAGAAGCTGCACGTGAATGGTTACGTACTGTTGGTCGTGAAAATATTGAGGGACTTGATGCAGTCTTGTCTCAAACAGCAACTTCTTGGCTAGAAAAATAATTGAAAAAATAACCATTTTCTTAAAAGAAAGGGTTTACATTTTCTGAGAATATGCTATAATAATCTCATCAGCAAGAATAGAGTGGATTGTAACTAATTCGATTAGGCAAGACTACAAATGGATTTGAGAGTAGGATATTCTCGGTTTGTTTGTAGTCTTTTTTTGCTTAAAAATATAGGAGGGATACATGTTTAGGATTATACAGTCACTAAATAATAACGCTGCACTGGTGAAAAATGAACATGGGGAACAGGCAGTCGTGATGGGATTAGGTATAACCTTTCAAAAGAAGAAAGGGGATTTAATTGTTAAGGATAAGATAGAAAATATCTTTTCGCTAAAAAATGATGAAGCCAAAGAAAATTTTCTAACCTTATTAAAAGATATTCCCTTAGATTTTATTTCAGCAACCTACACGGTTATCAATCATCTTGTAGCAACGTATCATTACCCTGTACAAGAATATCTCTATGTGACACTGACAGATCATATCTATTGTGCCTATCAGGCGGTTTTAAAGAATACTTATCAAGAAAGTAAGCTACCCAATATTTCAGCCGAATATCCATTGGAATATAAAATGGCGCGTGAAGCCTTAGCTATGTTTCGTGAAAAGTTGCTAAATGATTTTCCAAATGATGAGATTGGTAAAATTGCACTTCACTTAATCAATGCAAAGGGTGAAACGATTCATCCCACAAGTGAAGAACATGACATCAGTAAGAAAATTATTGCTGAGGTTGAACAAATTTTGATAGAAAATGGGATTAAACGCACAAAAGAAAATAGCAATTTTTATGATCGCTTTATGATTCATCTGTCCTATTTTCTGAATTACTTAGATAGGTCCCATCAGTCAAATGAATCGATTGCTAGTTTGGAACAGTATATCAAGCTCCAGAATCCAAGAGCTTACCAAATAGGTAGTCAGATTTTTGAGATGATTACATCATTGGTTGATGAACCTGTAAATGACAGTGAAAGGTTCTATATTGTATTACATATTCAACGGTTATTGTAAATCATACTCTTCGTAAATCCAATTCAGACGTTGTTGCCTCAACTTGATGAACTTTAGTTCTATCTGCGTTATATCGATACGAACTCGTTCGTCTTATTTCCAACCTTCAACAGTCTATTCCTAGACTGTTGAAGCTAGTCTGAATGGTATTTCCATTGAGTACATAAAAAATAGGAGGTTCATATTATGAACAGAGAAGAAATTACTTTATTAGGTTTTGAGATTGTTGCATTCGCTGGTGATGCTCGTTCTCGTTTGATGGAGGCGCTGGCTGCTGCTCAAAAAGGTGATTACGCAAAAGCAGAAGAACTAGTTGAAGCTGCCAATGCTTGTATTGTTGAAGCCCACCATGCTCAGACAAGTTTGTTGCAGAAAGAAGCGGCTGGTGAGGATTTAGCCTTTAGTGTGACGCTCATGCATGGTCAAGACCATCTCATGACCACATTATTATTGAAAGACATGATGAGTCATATGATTGAACTGTACAAACGAGGTGATAAGTAATGAATAAATTGATTGAATTCATTGAGAAAGGGAAGCCTTTCTTTGAAAAGATTTCGAGAAACCCTTATTTAAGGGCTATCCGTGATGGCTTTATTGCAGCCATGCCAGTTATTTTGTTCTCAAGTATCTTCCTATTGGTAGCTTTCGTGCCGAATATCTTTGGATTTACTTGGTCTGATGAAGCAGTTGCGGCTATCATGAAACCTTACGGTTACACAATGGGGATTGTAGCTGTCCTAGTTGCAGGAACGACCGCAAAATCTTTGACAGATGCGTTTAACCGTCAATTGCCAAAAACCAATCAAATCAACTTCATTTCAACCATGATTGCTTCAATTTCAGGTTTCCTATTACTGGCTTCTGATGGTATTGAAGGTGGATTTGCCAATGGTTACATGGGAACTAAGGGACTTTTGACAGCCTTTCTAGCTGCCTTCATTACGGTTAATATCTATAAGGTCTGTGTGAAAAACAATGTTACCATTCGTATGCCAGACGAAGTTCCACCGAACGTATCCCAGGCATTTAAAGATGTGATTCCATATGCATTGTCTATCTTTGTCTTGTATGGAATTGATCTTGTGACACGTCAATTCCTTGGAACAAACGTTGCTGAGGCTATTCTGAAATTATTTGAGCCTCTATTTACAGCCGCAGATGGTTATGTTGGTATTACCATTATCTTTGGTGCCTATGCTTTGTTCTGGTTTGTAGGGATTCATGGTCCATCTATTGTGGAACCAGCAATTGCAGCCATTACTTATGCCAACATTGAAACCAACTTCCAGCTTCTACAGGCGGGACAACATGCGGATAAAATCCTGACTTCAGGTACTCAAATGTTTATCGTGACAATGGGTGGTACAGGTGCTACCTTGGTTGTGCCATTCATGTTTATGTGGTTGACTAAGTCTAAACGAAATAAAGCAATTGGACGTGCTTCAGTTGTTCCAACTTTCTTTGGTGTAAACGAACCGATTTTGTTCGGTGCACCACTTGTACTCAACCCAGTATTCTTTGTTCCATTCATCTTAGCTCCAATTGCTAACGTATGGATTTTCAAATTCTTTGTTGATACGCTTAAAATGAACAGTTTCAGCGTTAACTTGCCATGGACAACTCCAGGACCATTGGGGATTGTAATGGGAACAAACTTTGCTCCACTTGCCTTTGCACTAGCTATCTTATTGGTAGTTGTCGATGTACTTATCTATTATCCATTCTTGAAAGTTTACGATGAGCAGATTCTCGCTGAAGAACAATCAGGGAAAGTTGAAAATAGCTTGAAAGAGAAAGTGGCAGCTAATTTCAATACTGCCAAAGCGGATGCTATTCTTGAAAAAGCTGCAGTCGACACCGAAATTTCTGAACAAACAAATGTTTTGGTACTTTGTGCAGGGGGTGGTACAAGTGGATTGCTTGCCAACGCTCTAACGAAAGCTGCAAAAGAATATGGTGTTCCAGTTACAGCTACAGCAGGAAGCTATGGGGCGCACCGTGAGATTTTGCCAGAGTATCAATTAGTCATCCTTGCACCTCAAGTAGCATCAAACTACGATGACATTAAACAAGAAACCGATGCATTGGGTATTAAACTTGCCAAAACTGAAGGGGCTCAATACATTAAACTCACACGTGATGGTCAAGGTGCTCTTGACTTTGTCAAACAACAGTTCTAGAACCTGTATTCACAGTTCAGCACTTCCATCTAAGGCTAGTTTTTCAGCTACTCATCGTTAGTTTTTTTCAAAATACAGTCAGTATTCCCTCAAAAAACTGCCTTGATTAGCGAAAAACTATCTCTTATATACAAGCACTTCACTTGTGAATACAGGTTCTTAATCAAAAGGGGAGGGAGTAATAAATCTCCAACTCCTCCCCCTTTATTTATTTTTGATAGAAGAAGGTAGGCATATGGTTAAAACATTACCAAAAGATTTTATATTTGGTGGAGCAACTGCTGCATATCAAGCAGAAGGTGCCACAAAGACAGATGGAAAAGGTCGTGTTGCATGGGATAAGTATCTAGAAGATAATTACTGGTACACTGCGGAACCAGCTTCTGATTTTTATAATCGTTATCCAGTTGATTTAGAACTAAGTGAACAATTTGGGGTAAACGGAATTCGTATTTCAATTGCGTGGTCTCGTATCTTCCCAACAGGCTTTGGAGAAGTGAATCCAAAGGGGGTAGAGTTTTACCATAAATTATTTGCGGAATGCCATAAACGTCACGTAGAACCATTTGTAACGCTTCACCATTTTGATACACCAGAAACGCTACATTCTAATGGTGACTTTCTAAATCGAGATAACATTGAACACTTTGTCAATTATGCAGCGTTTTGCTTCAAAGAATTCCCTGAAGTTAATTACTGGACAACCTTTAATGAAATCGGCCCAATTGGTGACGGTCAGTATCTTGTTGGGAAGTTCCCACCAGGTATTCAGTATGACCTAGCTAAAGTATTCCAATCTCATCACAATATGATGGTTTCACATGCCAAGGCAGTTAAGCTCTACAAGGATGCTGGTTATAGCGGAGAAATTGGAGTCGTCCATGCATTGCCAACGAAATATCCTTATGATCCAACCAATCCAGACGATGTCCGTGCAGCGGAGCTTGAAGATATTATTCACAATAAATTTATCCTAGATGCAACATACTTGGGTTACTATTCTGAAAAGACTCTTGAAGGTGTTCGCCATATTCTGAAAGTAAATGGTGGGGAATTAGACCTTCGTGATGAAGACTTCGCTGCCTTAGATGCTGCAAAAGATTTGAACGACTTCTTGGGCATCAATTACTATATGAGTGATTGGATGAGAGCTCATGATGGAGAAACGGAAATCATCCATAATGGTAAAGGTGAAAAGGGAAGTTCTAAGTATCAAATCAAAGGAGTTGGTCGTAGAGAGTCCCCAGTTGATATTCCAAAAACGGACTGGGATTGGATTATCTATCCGCAAGGTCTTTATGATCAAATCATGCGTGTGAAAAATGACTATCCAAACTATAAGAAAATCTACATCACTGAAAATGGTCTCGGTTATAAAGATGAATTTGTAGATGGTACAGTCTATGACGATGGTCGAATTGATTACGTGAAAAAGCATTTAGAAGTGATTTCAGATGCTATCTCAGATGGTGCCAATGTTAAAGGGTATTTCATCTGGTCCTTGATGGATGTATTTTCTTGGTCAAATGGATACGAGAAACGATATGGATTGTTCTATGTTGACTTTGAAACCCAAGAACGCTATCCAAAGAAAAGTGCTTATTGGTATAAAAAAGTAGCAGAAACACAGGTTATTGAATAAAAATAATACAAGGATGCCTAGCTCAAGTTAGCATCCTTGTTTTCATATAAGGGAGGCAGTTTTTATGTTCGAATTAAAAAATGAGAACTTAACAGTACAATTTTCTGAATTAGGTGGGCAAATTACTTCGATAAAAGACAATGATGGTGTCGAATATCTTTGGCAAGGGGATCCGACCTATTGGAGCGGTCAAGCACCAGTTCTATTTCCGATTTGTGGAAGTTTACGAAATGATTGGGCTATCTATGAACCTGCAGAAAGACCGACATTTACAGGCACAATTCCAAGGCATGGACTTGTACGAAAAATGATGTTCAAAAATGTAAGGAGAACCGAAAATTCTTTGGAATTTTCTATTTCATCAAATGAGGAAACCGTAAAAAATTACCCATTTGAATTTGAACTTTCCATTAACTACTCACTACTTGGCAATACAATCCGAACTGAATATCGGGTGAAAAATCTTGAAGGACATAGAAAACTACCTTACTTTATTGGGGGGCATCCTGGTTTTAATTGTCCTTTGTTGGATGGTGAGAGTTATGAAGACTATTATTTAGAATTTGAAAAAGTAGAATCTTGTACGGTACCTAGAAGTTTTCCAGAAATTGGCTTACTTGATCTGCGAGATCGTCGGCCATTCTTGGAAAATCAAAAGATCTTGGACTTGTCCTATCAACTGTTTGAGTACGATGCCGTAACATTGGATCAATTAGCATCACGAAAGGTAACCTTGAAATCCAAAAATCATCAGAAGAAACTTTCGATTGCATTTGATGATTTTCCATATTTAGTGATTTGGTCAACTACAAATCAGAGTCCCTTTATCGCATTAGAACCATGGAGCGGACTCTCTACATCACTGGAAGAATCTGACATATTCAATGCCAAACGAAATATTAGTTACGTTGCTCCAAAAAAAGTTGATAAAAAACATTTTGATATTATTATTGAGTAACCTTTTGAAAATGTTTGTTCGTTACAGAAATTTGGTAAAATAGTTCGTATAATGAAAAAACTAAAAAATATTAAGCCACGATGCTTTGTTTTTATTTGTATCCTAATTTTTCTTGCTTTAGGTTTTGACAGTCGGCTTCAAGTAACTCATTACAGGCTTGTTAGTCCCAAAATATCTCAGCCAATCAGACTTGCTCTAATTACTGATTTACACTCATCAAATTACGGTAAAAATCAGATACAAATCTTGGAAACATTAGAGAAAGAAAAGCCAGATATCATTTTATTAGGTGGAGATATTTTTGATGATGAACTTTCTGACAGAAAAACTCTAGAATTGTTAAGCGGGCTAGGAAAATTTAATCATACTTACTATGTGTCAGGTAATCATGAAATATGGAGTAATCGATATGATCAGATGCTGGAACATCTAAGACAACAGAATGTGGTCGTATTATCTGGAGATAGTAGTAGAGTTGATGTAAGGGGGCAGTCCATCACTATTTCAGGCATTGATGATCCTGAATATTTTCAAAAGTATGATACTAGTGAGAATTTGCTAGACCAACTTGAAGACATAAAAGGGAAGCAAATAAGCACTGACTTTCAAGTTTTACTAGCGCACCGGCCAGAACTAATTGACACATATCAAAAGTATGGATTTGATTTAGTGTTATCTGGTCATGCGCATGGAGGACAATGGAGAGTGCCTTATTTGGTTAATGGTGTATTTGCGCCTAATCAAGGTTTTCTTCCAAAATATGCAGGTGGTTTATATGAAGTTGAAAATTCGTATTTTATTGTAAGCAGGGGTCTGGCTAAAGAATCTACACGAGTACCAAGATTCTTTAATCGCCCAGAAATTATCATTGTCGATCTTGTTAATCCGTAACTTCACTTCTTTCTAACCACTCAAAAACCCACTGACTTTTAATGAGCCAGTGGGTTTTATTACTTTTCCGAATCAAAAACTTATTTCAAAAAAGGTAGTGATTCGACTGATTTATACTGCAATGTAATGAAAATAAAAATTTCAAAAATCGCTTAAAATCAAGGTTTCTACCGCCTATTGACGTGTAGTGAATCCCTATTTCACATCAGTAAAGATTAAGTATTGTCTATTTTAGCTGTTAGAAACGTTTATATATCAACGTTTTTGTAATATTCCTTAGCAAAAGGTAGAGTGAATGGTAGAGTAGTTATTGCGTTAGTTCAGCAATCTGATCAAGATAAATACCCACAGCTTCTAACATTCGTTGAGGTGCTAATTCAGCGTAAGTATCCATTGTTATCCTAGTTGATTAAAAAAATCTCTGATTTCCTCATCTTTTATAAAATAATATATAATTTTCCCCTCTCTTCTAGTGTCCAAGATGTTTTGATTGGCTAGTTTACGAAGATGGTGGGAGGCAGATGCCATACTGAGATTTAATAAACAGGCTATATCGCAGACACAGAGTTCTTCGACGGCAAGGAGATAAAAGATGATATTTATCTGTTTATTATCGGTAAATTTTGATAAAATGCGAAGTGATTTTTGGACTTTTTCCTTTTCAAGGTAGTTCGTTGCGGTTGTAACATTTTGTTGATTTATAACATCCACTTGACAGATACTATCTTTTTTCATAATTTTTTTCTCCTAGCCTAACACAGCCCATAGCATGTCAAAGCTGTTGTTTTCAATCAGGATATACATCCCCAATCCTAAATAGACAACGGCAATAAACCATCTGCTATATTTTTCCAAAGTTTCTCCAACAGAAGGGACTTGTGCCAATTTTTGGGCAGAAAAAACCAAGAGATAAATCATGACTAGAAAGGTAAGTAAAGCCACTATCAAATTCGCTAAATTTAAGGTAGTAAAATATGGGACAAATACACCAATATTGTCAGCACCACAACTTGCAAAAGTTATCATAGCGACTAGAAAAATAAGGTTTTTATTATCTTTGCGCAAACCATCTTTTACAATAGCTTCTCCATCAGAATCTCCTAAAAGCAAAACTTTGAGGCCTAGGAAAATTGGAATCAAACCGAGCAAACCTAAAATCTCTTTACTAGGAATATAATCTAAGACAAATGCAAAAAGCAAACTTAGTAATATTAGACTAACAGAGCCTAGAAATTGTCCTAAATAGATGTTAACGATGTCTTTTCTGCTTTTTCTTTTGGCAAAAAATAACATTAGGATAATAAGTAAGTCTACGGCTGTCCCAGAATACAGGATTATTGAAGTAACAACATTTTGAATCATAAAACACCTCATTCAAATATATTTTTGAATGTATTCTAACATTAAACTTTGTAGATGTCAACTTAAAATCCACCAAAATATAGATAAGAAGTTAGTGTACCAAATATTAAAAAGCCCTGCCATCGAAATGATAGTAGGGCTTAACTTCAATATCAAATGATATATTCATCTAAAAAGGTAGAGTTCTTATTGATTTATACTGCAATGTAGTGAACTTCAAAAATTCAAAAATCGCTTTAAATCAATGTTTTGACGTCTAATGACGTGTACTGAAACCCTTACTTAACCTCAGTAAAGGTCTAATAATGTCTATTTTAGCGATTATAAACCTTGATATAGCAAGACTTTTATGAATTGTCCTCCAAAAGTGTAGAGAAAAATGTAGAGATAGAATAACTATGCCGTTAATTCGTCTAATTTGGTTTGAAACAAGCTAACAACTTCCAATTTTCTTTTGCGCTAGTGAAGCGTACGTATCCATGGTAGTGGAGATTGACCGATGCCCTAATCGAACTTGTAATTATTACTTCAGTTTATCTTGTTGCGTTATAGTAATATTTAGTTCCAAACAGAAAAATACTTGATTGATAAGTAAATATATGTTAGAATGAAATCGATAAATAGAAAGCGCATTCATGGATTAGGTAAATATTGTGGACTAAAAAACTTCCTAATTTATTTTTGTTGCAGGTAGTTATAATTGGTAACGCAAATTCATATAAACAGGATCTGCAGAATGGAGAACACCATGAAGTGAGAATTCAGTCGTAAAAAAAGCCAGGTGGACTTGATGTGGGGAAAGCAGACTGATGGGGGATGTATTTTTATAGATTTCAAATTAATATTAATAAGGATAGGAGGTTCCCTGTAGATGAAAATCTACATTTATTAACTTCTGAAAAGTCATCAATTACTCATAAAGTAAATATGACAATTGAAAATAGGAAAGGAGAATATCATGCATAAGTTTGAAAAGCTATTGCTATTGTCAGGGGTTTCAGCTAGTTTATTTTTAGGATTGGGAGTGAACGCTACTTCTGTTTATGCAAATACAAAAGTAGATCAGGTAGATTCAACTATCTTAGGTGGCTGGAATGAGGAAACAGGTAAGTTTTCTAACCAGAATAGTAATTTAACGCCTGGAATTTCTAGATTGCGAGCAGCCAACAGTGGACCGATACATAATGGAAAACGTGAAAACCGTTTTCGGAAAGATGGTCTTGAATCGAGAGCTGTTGCTTCTACCACTTGGCCAGGAGTCTATCATTACAGTAGAGCTCAGATGGTAGGGGCGTATGGAAGAGGTCGTGTTAATACTGACTCAGGTCGTGTTTGGGCTCGTAATGGTACACAAGCTTACTCTCCATGGGTATTTGAAGGAGAGATTAGTACAAATCTCGCGAAAACTTTCTATGGTAAATAGTAATTGTTAAATAAATATGCCTTTTCATTAAAAAAGAAAAGGCATATTTTCTATCAGGTGATAATTTATGAATTTATTGAGAAAAATACAAATTTATATACCACTATTTATTTTAATGGCGTGTCTATGGCTTAATTACTATTACCAAAATCAGCAAAACTTAGTGGTGTTAGAAAGTAATGCTCTTAGAACATCAAACCATTTATCTCTATCTTCTGATGAATTTAGTGACATATTGACTAAAATTGGTAAGAATAATGATAACTTTTGGCTAGTTCAGAAGATAGAAAATGGAGATAAGGATGTTCTGAATATTTTTGCCAATAACTGGGATAATCTTCACTTCCCTCATAAAACAGGAGAATTATTATATAAAAATAATGATTCGAAAGCCTTGATTGGCTATTCAATAAAGACTATTTATGAAGAAAATAAAGAATATGTTATTTTTGAGGGAAGAAAATATGAAGTAATTGGAAAACTTGGAATGTTAGCTAATAGTCCGTTGTCCAGAACCATTTTAGTTAGTGACAAAAAGTTATTAGCACATGAAGGGGAACTCAGTTTAAATGGTGAATTAAATGATCCCAATTTTCAGAATCATACGAAACCAGGTGATAACATAGGTGTTGAACGTATTTTTTCTTTGTCACAATTTGCTTTCTTATTGAATGCAAGTACTGTAACGTTTGTCGGTCTATCTATTATTTTTTGGATACATTTCCTTATCCGAAAAAATAACAAAATATATCAAACATATCATTTATTAGGAAAAAACTGGGTATCCATTTATATCAAAGAATTATTTTTTCTACTTTCAGCAAATATTTGTATTTTGACGACATTTACCTTCCTATTTAAGCTACTAGGAGAGAGGCAAATGATGTTACCCCACCATTTAGCGATGGTCTTGATTGAGGTGATTAGTTTTACATTTTTGTTTTACAGAGGGAGAGCTAATGAAAAATAGAAATAATGACATACATATAAAAAAAACAATTCCCTCCGTCCTACTTCACTTACTTGCAAGTTTATTAGTCATATTACTTACGGTAGTTATCACATTAACTAGTCAGTTATTATTAAAAAATGATCAAGCTAAAAATAATATAACCCGACTATCCAACGGTTATTATAGTTACACTATAATTGATACTCTATATGAAGACGATGCTTTTTATCAGTTTAGGAGTGATAAAGAGAGTCTTGATACTCTTAGAATATTTTACAATAACTTGTATCAATCAAAAGAAATTGAGTTGTTAGCAACTTTTAATCAACCGCTTTTTATTCAATCATTCAATAAAGGAGAGAAATTTTTATATGATGAAGGGATGCTAGAAACCAATGGAAACACTAAGGATCCTGAAGCAGTAAAATCTTTTCAAATGAATCGGAAAGCATTTGATTTTTATCATTTAAAAGTTGAAGAGGGAGAGGAAATAGATTGGCCCTCTATATCTTTATTAGATTTCAACTCCTATCCTATACTTTTAGGTAGTCAATTTCGTGAACATTACAAACTAGGAGATAAAATCACTGGGGAATTTTATACGAAAACAATAACGTTTGAAGTTAAGGGTTTTTTAGAACCAAATAGTTATGTTTTCTATAAAGGGAATGCGGAATTTTATTTAGATGATTATATCGTTATACCTTATCCTATTGAACTTCCAGACATTAAGACAAAGGATTTTACATTTGAAGGTATTTTATATTTCGCTATGATTAATAGCCAGTTTGCAACACGTTTACCAAGAGAGAAGGTTTTGGAAGTGCTTCGAGAACAATCGGAAAAGTCAGGTTTTGTTGATTTTTCGCTGTTGGAAGTGGATGATTTTTTAATAAAATACGAGCAATTGTTATCGGTCATTAGTCGTCTTCAAATTTTATTGATCATACTAGTAGTTGCTCTAGGTATTCTTTTTTTATATGTTATAGGAAGCATTTTAGTATCTATTTTACGATACCAGGCGGATGAGATTCGCATTAGTTGGTTAATTGGGTATAACGTAAGAGATCGAATTTTATCCAGAATATGTATTTGGCTCTATTTATCATCTTTATTGACTTGTTTTGTGATAGAAATTTTATTATTTAAACAAATTTTTGTGTTACCTATTATGGTTGTAAGTAACTTTATCTTATATTTTATTATCTATTGCACACTAATTAAAATAAGTGAATATGAATAGGAGAAATCGTATATGATCATACTAGAAAACATTGACAAAAAATACCATAAGCACAAGGTATTTACCAAATTTAATATGAAAATAGAACCTGGAGAGATAACGGCAATTAGGGGAAAAATTGGTTCAGGGAAATCAACTCTATTAAGGATTCTTGCTGGATTAGATACATCTTATCACGGAACATGCTCCATTTTTGGACATTTAATGATAAAAAATGATAAGGAATTGGCGCACTATCGTCTTCAAAATATTGGCTATATTCCACAAGATTATCAGTTACTCGATGATTTAACTTGTTTTGATAATATAGCCTTACCCTTAAAGTTTTTGAAAGTATCCAAGAATGAGTCAAACAATAGAGTGATGAATATCATGAGAGAATTAAATATTACTCATTTAAAAGATAAGTATCCAGTGGAGATTTCAGGAGGACAAAGCCAGTTAGTATCTATTGCACGTGCTTTAGTAAAAGAACCGGCTATTATAATTGGCGATGAACCAACAGGAGCTCTTGATAGAAAAACAGAAGAGCTCGTATTGCAGTGTCTAAGATATCGTCAATCTAAAAATTCTTGTATCATTATTGCAACTCATAGCAAAGCAGTTGCAGAAAAATGTCAAAAAATAATAGAATTAAACTAATTAGTCAGATAGTTAGATTTGATATTAAGTTACAGAAATTAGTCCTTGTTATAAATGCACGCTACCTCCCCTTACTATTGAACTGTATTTAGAATTCTATATAAGAAAAATCTACATATAAATTCTATTTTAAAAATAGCAAAGGAACACCTCATATGAGGTGTTCCTTTTCATATCTGCATGTTCTACTTATATTTTTTATTATCTAAAAAAATGTAGAGATTCGGTTGATTTTTATTGCAATGTAATGAAAGTTCATCTTTCAAAAATCGCTTAAAATCAAGGTTTCTACCGTCTATTGACGTGTAGTGAATCCCTATTTCACCTCAGTAAAAATCACGTGCTTACGCAATTTTGGTGAGTATTTTTTCAATTGAAGACGGTCTGGAGTGTTACGTTTGTTTTTTGAAGTAAGGTACAAACGCTCACCAGATTCTTTGTGTTCAAGTGTGATATTTACGCGCATGGTATCTCCCTTCTATTATTCAGCTGAAGCAGCTTTAGCGATTTTACGTCCTTTGTAGTATCCTTTCAAAGATACACGGTGAGAACGTGAGTAATCTCCAGTAGTTTCGTCAAATTTCACAGTTGGAGCTGCTACTTTATAGTGAGTACGACGTTTGTTTTTCTTCGCTTTTGAAGTGCGACGTGCAGGTACTGCCATTTCGATTTTCCTCCATTAAAATGCGAGCTGACGCTCGGCTCTTATCATAAATATAGTGTATGACTTTCGCCAACTTTAACAGTATATCAAAACTTTTTTGTAAAGTAAAGTTACTTGACAGATTTTTTTCTATTTTTTGCCATCAAGCAAGGTGAATGGTCAGATATAGCAAAAAACTATCGAAATGTATAGAAAATATATATTTTACAATTATAGCTTTTGGGAATAAAATGAAACTATCAAAATTTTTCAAGGAGTTTTCATCATGTCAAAAACACATTACCATTTCGATCATGTCGGTTCTTATCTTCGTCCACAAGCTTTGAAGGATGCCCGTGAGCAATTCGCCCAAGGCAAAATCAGCCACGAAGACCTGCTCGCTATTCAGGACAAATTGGTCGCTGAATTGGTCCATCACCAGGTTGACAATGGGCTCAAGGTAGTTTCTGACGGCGAGTTCGGCCGTTCTTGGTGGCACCTGGACTTCCTCTGGGAATTGACAGGGTTCGAAGCTTACTTGCAGGAGGATTCTTACAAGTTTCACGGGGCTAAGACTCGCACGACCAATGTCCGCCTCAATGGCAAGGTAGCTGAAAATCCAGACCACCCGTTTTACCGTGATTTCCAATACCTTCAGTCTATCGTGCCTGAGGGAGTTACACCAAAGGTGACTATTCCAAGCCCGTCACTGGTTATCAAGCGTGACCATCGCAGCGATCTCTATGCGGATTACTACGAAAATTGGAGTGATTTCCTAGACGGTTTGGCAAAAGCCTATCATGATACCATTCAGCATTTTTATGATTTGGGTGCCCGCTATGTTCAATTGGACGACACAACCTGGGCTTATTTGATTCAGCAATTGGAGACCTATCATGACCAACAGGAAAAACGGGCGGAATTTGAGCAGATTGCTGAAGATGATGTCTACGTGATCAATAAGGCCCTGGAGGGCCTGCCAAAGGATTTGACGGTGGCGACCCATATCTGTCGAGGCAACTTCAAGTCAACCTACCTTTTTGAAGGAAGCTACCAGACGGTTGCCAAGTATCTAGGCCAACTCAACTATGACATCTTCTTCTTAGAATATGACGATGAGCGTTCAGGCGATTTTTCACCGATTGTGGACATCTGGAATGGCCGTGAGAATGTCGAATTGGTGCTGGGTGTGATTACATCTAAAGATCCTCAGTTAGAGGATATTGACGCGGTGGTTGCCCGTATTGAAGAAGCAGCGAAATTGATTCCACTCAAGAACATCGGCATCTCAACCCAGTGCGGCTTTGCTTCTACGGAAGAAGGAAATATTCTGACTGAGGAAGACGAGTGGAAAAAATTACAATTGATTAAGACGATTACGGACAAGGTCTGGGGAAATTAGGAGAGAAAAAGGAGATAGGAGGAGTCATAGGGATTTAGGAAGAGCGATTTTAGAAGGTGTAGGAGGCAAGGTCAATGTGTCCAGTCTGCCCCATTGTGCGACACGTCTGCGTTTTACCTTGGTGGATAAGTCTAAGGCAGACCAAGCTGGCCTGGAACAGTTAGAGGGTGTTTTGGGTGTGATTGATAAGGGTGGTCAATTCCAAGTTATTATCGGAAATGACGTGGCCCAGGTCTATCGTCCTTTAGCAGAGGATTTGGAAGAACAAGTAGTCGCAGACCAAGAAGTTTCGAGCAAGCAGGGAATTTTTGCGACTGTTCTGGCTACTATCTCAGGTATCTTTACCCCGATTTTGCCAGTCATTACGGCAGCCGGGATGATCAAGGCTGTGCTGTCCTTGCTGACGGTGTTTGGCGTGGTGGCTGCTGATGATACCAACTATCAAATTCTCAACTTTATTGGGGATGCTGGTTTCTTCTTCCTGCCTATCTTTCTTGGCGGCTCGGCTGCCCGACAGTTTAAGACCAATCAGCAGCTGGGGATATTAATCGGGGCGATTTTGCTCCACCCTAGCTTTGTGGCCTTGGTGACAGCGGCCAAGGAGGCTGGGACGGGTCTGAATTTCTTCTCCATTTCGATTACTATCAAGCTACTCTTCGACCGTTATTCCGGTAATTTTAGCAGTATGGTTCATGAGCTATGTGGAAAGAGTTGCGGATAAGATTTCGCCCAAGGCTATCAAATTTTTCTCTGTTCCACTCTTGACAACTCTGGTGACTGCCCTGGTTACTCTGATTGTGCTGGGGCCGCTTGGTGCTATTGTGGGCAATTGGCTGGGTGCCTTCTTCCTCTGGTTGGAAGAATTTGGTCCTTGGGTTGTGCCAACTATTGTAGGAACAGTGTCGCCTTTCTTGGTGATGACTGGTACCCACTACGGTCTAGTATCGATTGGCATCAACAACCGCATGACCATTGGCTATGATACCATCGCTCAGCCTGGCATGTTGCCGTCCAATGTGGCCCAGGGTGGGGCAGCTTTAGCTATTGCACTGAAAACGAAGGATGTCAATAAGCGTGCCTTGGCTTCATCGGCTGGTATTACCGCGATTTTTGGTATCACTGAGCCCGCCCTGTATGGTGTGACCCTGCGTCACCGTCCTGCCTTGATTGGGACCATGGTTGCCGGTGGTATTGGTGGTTTCTTTATGGGGATTATGGGGGCTCGCAACTTTTCTGGTGGTTCTCCAGGGCTTCTGACCATTGCTGCCTATATCGGTGAGGACACGCTCAAGTATTTTTATACAGCGGTAGCCGGCCTGGTCATTTCCGTTCTGATTTCCTTTGTGGTGACCGTTGTTCTCTATAAGGAAGATTAAGAACCAGTATTCACTGTTCGGCACTTTTAGCTAAGGCTAGTTTTCTGCCACTCAGCGTTGTTTTTCTCGAAATACAGTCAGTATTCCAGCTCAAACGGCCTTGACTTGCAAAAAACTATCTCATATCTAAATGTACCTCACTAGTAAACACAACTCCTAAAAGTGGTGCAAACCGCTTTTTCTTTACGGGGAAAAGGACTTGCACAGGTTGGCAAAATTTTTTACAATAACATCAGAAATACTTGACACGACATATATATAATGGTTGTAAGGAGAAATCCATATTAACTACTTTTAAGGAGAACTGTATGAAGACAGTTGGAAAATTTTTTGCTAAAAAGGTGGCGAGCCTCTTGGTTGTTTTATTGGTCTTAGCAATTGGTGTCATCTGGTTTCGAAATAGCATCTTTGCCTGGTTCCGAGGCACTCATAGGGTCCAGTATGAATTTGTCATCAAGCGGTTTGAGCAGGAGACCAAGCTGATAGTGGCAGGTGCAGATGTGGAAACGACTGCCAATCATACCTTTGAAAACAATAAAATGAAGGAGTGGCCAGACTGGACAGAGCCTATCACCAAGCTCTTTGTCGGACGAGAAATGTCGGTCGAGATTCCTGTTCAGACCGAGTTTAAGCTGGATTTGGAAGGCTTGACCAAGGATGATATTCGCATTGAGGACAATACCTTGACCTTCCAAAATTCTCTGACTGTTGAGGTGGACTCTCAGCAACATGGGGAAATCAAGATTTCCAATAATAGCAATGGTTTGATTGACAAGGCTGTCGATGTCTTTACTGCCGGACAAAAGGCACAAGAATTTCTGTCTGATAAGTCCCAGGAGGCAATTTACAAGACCAGTGAGTATGTCCTGAATGACGCTGAACGTCAGGAAAAGGTGGTCGGCTTTGCGGAAAATTCTCTTGAAAGTCTACTCAATTTAAATTCCGATGAAAAGTTAGAAGTTGATTTATCTCTGGATGACCTCAGCTTTGTCATCGTTGATAAGAAATAGCAGTGGAAACCGTGTCAAGCAGACATGGTTTTTTGCTCGCTCTGCCATTTCCAAAAAGCCTGGGAATATGGTAAAATAGGAAACAAACTGTAGAAACGAGAGACGAGATGAAACTTCAAAAACCTAAGGGAACCCAGGATCTATTGCCACAGGATACGGTCAAGTGGCAGTATGTGGAAGGCTTTGCCCGCAGTATTTTTAAGCGATACAATTACGCAGAGATTCGCACGCCGATTTTTGAGCATTATGAGGTTATCAGCCGTTCAGTTGGCGACACGACGGACATCGTGACCAAGGAAATGTATGACTTCTATGATAAGGGCGACCGCCATATTACCCTTCGTCCGGAAGGGACCGCCCCGGTGGTTCGTTCGTATGTGGAAAACAAGTTGTTTGCTCCAGAAGTGCAAAAGCCAAGCAAGTTTTACTACATGGGCCCAATGTTCCGTTATGAGCGTCCTCAGGCTGGTCGTCTACGCCAGTTCCACCAGATTGGTGTGGAGTGTTTTGGTTCCAACAATCCTGCGACGGATGTGGAAATCATGGCCATGGCCTATCATTTCTTTGAGGAACTAGGGATTCAAAACATCACCCTTCACCTTAACAGCCTGGGCAATCCAGAGAGTCGTGCGGCCTATCGCCAGGCCTTGATTGATTATCTGACACCGCTCAAGGACCAGTTGTCCAAGGATAGCCAGCGCCGTTTGGAGGAAAATCCTTTGCGCGTGCTGGATTCCAAGGAAAAAGAGGACAAGGCGGCAGTTGAAAATGCTCCGTCCATCTTGGATTACTTGGATGAAGAGAGCGCGGCCTACTTTGAAGGGGTCCAGTCTATGTTGGACAGCCTGGGTATCACATATGTCATTGACACGAATATGGTTCGCGGTTTGGACTATTACAACCATACCATTTTCGAGTTCATCACCGAGGTGGGGGGCAATGATTTGACCATATGTGCTGGTGGTCGCTATGACGGCTTGGTCAGTTATTTCGATGGACCTGAGACACCAGGTATTGGCTTTGGTATGGGGATTGAGCGCCTGATTTTGGTCCTTGAAAAGCAGGAAATTGAGCTGCCGATTGACCAGTCTCTGGATGTTTATATCGCTGTTTTGGGTCAGGAGGCCAATGGCGGAGCTTTGGAGCTGGTTCAAGCCCTCCGCAAGCAAGGTCTGTCTGCCGAGCGTGATTACCTAGACCGCAAGCTCAAAGCCCAATTTAAGTCTGCGGATGTCTTTGGTGCCAAATACATCATCACCCTTGGTGGAAGCGAGCTGGAAAGCGGCCAGATTACTGTCAAGAATAATCAGACCCGCCAGGAAGTCAAGACTAGCCTGGATACCATCAAAAATGATTTTGCCAGCCTCTTGCCAGAACTTGGAGCAGAGTAGGGGAGGTAGAGGATGAAAAAATACATCAATATTGCCTTAATTTACGCCGTTGTAGGTCTTCTCAGCGGTCTTGCTTACCGTGAAATCATCAAATTGACCGGTTTTACTGGTCAGACATCTCTTAATTTGGTTCACACCCACCTGTTTACATTGGGCATGTTCCTCTTTATGATTGTGGCGCTCTTTGCCCAGCACCATGAACTGGAAAAAATCAAGTCTTTTCGTGTCTTCCTAGTGACCTACCACATCGGCTTGCCTCTTTCTGCTATCATGCTGGCTGTCCGCGGTATGACCCAGGTTCTAGAAATGGATTTGTCAAAAGCCGTCAATGCTAGTATTGCAGGCTTGGCAGGTATCAGCCATATCCTGGTTTCAGTTGGTATTATCAGTCTACTCCTTGCCTTGAAAAAAGCAGCTGAAAATTAACATATAAACAGTAAAGCAAGCTCCGTTTTGGAACTTGCTTTTATTGTTTATTTGGAATAATAAAGAAGAGATAGTAGGTAATGAAAATAGTCAAAGCAACTAAGAGGATTTTGACTGGTAGGAGTGGGGCCAAATAGATAGAAATCCCCATGAGGATGTAAATTTGCAGGATAATTCGTTTTTTCCGACTCTTGCTGATAGCCTTGGTCTCCGCATAGTCAGCGACATAAAATTGATAGAGCCTGGTTGTCCTGAGCCAGGCCTCAAACTTCTTTGAACTATTGGCAAAACAAAAGCCAGCCAAGAGTAGCAGGGGAGTGGTAGGGAGGATGGGCAGGAAAATGCCGATGACTCCGACAAGCAAGCTGAGGAAACCGGAAAGAAAATAGAGATATTTTTTCATGTTACGATTGTATCATAAAAGGAAAATGAAAAAAAGACTTGCGTTTTACGAAAGAAAACGTTATCACAACTAGGTAACGTGATTTTTGTCACAAATACGATGAAAAGAGGGACCAAGATGAAATTGATTGCATTGGTTGGAACAAACTCCGCCGCATCCACCAACAGGAAATTATTGCAGTTTATGGCTACACATTTTAGCGAGAAGGCTGAAATTGAATTGGTAGAAATTAAGGATTTGCCAATGTTTAACAAGCCTGCCACCCGTCAATTACCAGAAGCTGTCTTGGAATTGGCTAAGAAAATTGAAGGGGCAGAAGGGGTTATCATTGGAACACCCGAATATGACCACTCTATTCCAGCAGTTTTGATGAATGCCTTGGCTTGGTTGTCTTATGGCATCTATCCCTTGTTGAACAAGCCGATTATGATTACAGGTGCATCTTATGGTACCTTGGGTTCTTCCTGTGCCCAGTTGCAGTTACGTCAGATTTTGAATGCTCCTGAGCTCAAAGCCAGCGTTTTGCCTGATGAGTTTCTCTTGTCAAATTCCCTGACTGCCTTTGATAAGAAAGGTCATTTAGTGGATATTGAAACAATCCAAAAATTGGAGGCTATGTTTGACGACTACCGCTTATTTGTGAAAATGACTGGAAAATTGTCTCATGCCAAGGAACTCTTGCACAAAGAGGCAGAGAATTTCGACTGGGAAAGTTTATAGGAAGAGGACGAAAAGATGAAATTTGTTGGTATTGTAGGATCAAATGCGGACCAATCATACAACCGTATGCTCTTGGAATACATCCGCCGTCAATTTAAGTTGAAGTTTGAACTAGAAGTCTTGGAAATCAAGGATGTTCTGATGTTCAATCAAGATGAAGACCAATCGGACTGCTTTGCTATCCAGTATTTATACAATAAGATTACTCGTGCAGACGGTGTCATCATTGCAACACCAGAGCACAACCATACGATTACACCAGCCCTCAAGAGCACCTTGGAATGGTTGTCCTTCAAGCTCCATCCACTGACTGATAAGCCTGTCATGATTGTCGGTGCTTCTTACTATGACCAAGGAACATCCCGTGCCCAGGTCCATCTCCGTAAGATTTTAGATGCTCCAGGTGTCAATGCCTATACCCTTCCAGGAAATGAATTCCTACTTGGCAAGGCAAAAGAGGCCTTTGATGAGAAAGGAAATATCATCAATGAGGGGACAGTGAAATTCCTAGAAAGCTGTCTAGATAACTTTATCAAATATGTAGGAGTAGTGTCTCAGTTGAAAAAACCAAAACCAATTGAACCAGAAGATCTTTACTGCGGTAAGCCAATTGCAACGACTGTTCAGGGCATTGACCCAGATGATCCAAACTGGTTGGAGAAGGCTGCTGCCCAGGTTGGAGCTGTTGAAGGAGACACCTATGTCAAATTGGACAACGGTCTACTGACGGTTAATCAGCTCAATCAATTCCTCAAGGCCATGCCTTTTGAATTGACTTTCACAGACGATAACAACCAGTTCCTCTACTATAATGCCGCTCACCAAGATCCTGAAACCATGCTTGGAAAACGTCTGCCAGAGCATGTCGGCGGTCGTTTGGCAACCCTACACGGCACCCTGCCACCAGCTCGCATGAAGAACGTGGAGTGGGTTGTTGGAACGCTCCGTAACGGTAACCAAGAATACGTTCGGACCATTGTTCCAGGTACACCGCCAGAAGTTATCAATACCCACAACTATCAGGCTATGTACTATCCGGATGGCTCCTTTGCAGGTATCAACGAGATTATCTTCAACTTCAAGCCATGGTTGGATTGGTACCTCAATGAAACTGGTCAACAGTTGGTTGGCGGTAAGGCTATGTCAGCTGCTGGTCACGGTCATGCAGCTGCCCATGTCGATGCGACATCCGGTGCATCGGATGCAGGTGCTGCTCCAGCTCCAGCTCCAGCTGCTTCCGGTGTGGATGCAAGCTCTGGTGCATCAGAAGCCTATTAGATTTGTAATGAAAGGTGCCATCAGGGCACTTTTCCTTTATTATTTTATTAGAAAGAGGAGACTATGACAGTTTTTAAGGAGAAAATCGGTGCGGCTTGTGCCAAAAAAGAGGCTCTCTTTGATGAGAGTTTGGGTCGGTATGCCCTGCGTTCTATGTTTGCTGGGGCCTATCTGACCATGTCAACGGCTGTGGGAATTATCGGTGCGGATGTCATTTCTAGCCAATTTCCGGCCCTGGCTCGCTTTGTCTTTACCTTTATCTTTGCTATCGGCTTGATTTTTGTCTTGATTTTCAATGGCGAATTAGCGACATCCAATATGATGTATCTAACAGTAGGAGGCTACTACAAGCAGATTTCCTGGAAGAAGGTCTGCACGATATTGCTTTATTGTACCTTCTTTAACTTGATTGGTGCTATTGTCTTGGCCTATCTATTCAATCAATCTTTTTCCTTCCAGCAACTGACAGATAAGAGTTTTGTAATCAATGCGGTCCAGCTCAAGTTGGCCAAGACAGATTGGATGAACTTCATCGAGGGCATTACTGCCAATATGTTTGTCAATATGGCTATTATGGGATATATGCTCCTGAAGGAGGAATCTGCCAAGTTCTTTGTGGCCCTATCTGCCATTTTCATGTTTGTTTTCCTCATCAATGAGCACTTGATTGCCAACTTTGCTTCTTTTTCGCTGGCTGGATTTAGCCCTGTTGACAACATCAAAGGTTTTGATTTGGTCAATATTCTTCGCCAGTGGACCGTAGTTTTCTTTGGCAATTGGATAGGTGGAGGTCTCTTTATCGGGATTGCCTATGCTTGGCTCAATGAGACCAAAACAGTGCATAAGGAAGGTTAGAAAACAAGCTCTCAGACCCCATACCGATTTTTTCAAATAGGTCTTGAAAAATACTCTAAAATGCCTATAATGTATTTACATTAAGGTATTTTTTAGTCTACTCTGCTATTCTACTGGGAAAAGGAGGAGATTCTATGTTTATTTTTGCCTTTCCTGGTACGGGAAAATCGACCCTTGCGAAACAGTCGTCAGCCATCGTGGACTTAGAGATCTCTGACATCAAGTATGACAATTCGAGCGTCAGCCATTTGACCAAAGAAGAGAGGAAGTCTGTGCCGCGGCCTATTAAGGACAAGGACTACCGTCAGACTTATATTGACAGGGCCTATGCCCTGGAGCGTGAGGGCAAGACGGTTCTCGTAGCTATGAATTTTCTGGT
The DNA here is from genome assembly GCF_043674215.1 of Streptococcus sp. A22. NCBI lineage: Bacteria > Bacillati > Bacillota > Bacilli > Lactobacillales > Streptococcaceae > Streptococcus > Streptococcus sp. A22. The sequence goes on along the minus strand of NZ_JBIMJQ010000007.1, from coordinate 31,482 downwards.
CAGGATGCTGGCAGCCATGCTGGTTCGAGGCTTTGTCCCCTTCCATATTTACATTCCTCACTTTTCTTTGAAGGAAGAATACAGGAAGCGCTATATTCAAAGAGGAAACAATTCCCGCTTTATTTTTGAGGTTATGTTTATTTGGTATCTAGTGTTGCTCCCTTTTTATCTACTATCCATATGCCTGCCAAAATGGATCACTGTATTGGGAGAGGGTGAGACATTGTCAGACAAGATATTCGCTAAAAATCACCAAAAATCCAATCCAAAAACAGGCCTAGCGCAAACCATTTCATGAAAATGAATGAAAATTCACAAATTACTTGAAAAAATGACGCTAAAGCGTTATCATATTATGGTACATAAATGGAGGAATGACATGACACATATTACATTCGATTATTCAAAAGTCTTGGGCCAATTCGTCGGAGCTCAAGAAGTAGACTATATGCAACCACAAGTTACCCTAGCTGACCAAATGCTCCGTCAAGGAACAGGTCCTGGTAGCGACTTTATCGGCTGGTTGGATTTACCAGAAAACTACGACAAAGAAGAGTTTGCTCGTATCAAGGAAGCGGCGGCTAAGATCCAAAATGAAAGCGACGTTTTGGTGGTTATTGGTATCGGTGGTTCATACCTTGGTGCTAAAGCAGCAATTGATTTTTTGAGCAACTCTTTTGTTAACTTGCAAACTCGTGAAGAGCGTAAAGCTCCACAAATCCTTTACGCTGGAAACTCTATCTCATCAAGCTACCTTGCTGACTTGGTGGATTATGTTGCTGATAAGGATTTCTCAGTTAACGTGATTTCAAAATCAGGTACAACAACTGAGCCAGCCATTGCTTTCCGCGTCTTCAAAGAATTGCTTGTCAAGAAATACGGTCAAGAAGAAGCTAACAAGCGTATCTATGCGACAACTGACAAGGCAAAAGGTGCTGTTAAGGTTGAAGCGGACGCAAATGGTTGGGAAACCTTTGTTGTTCCAGATGATGTCGGTGGCCGTTTCTCAGTCTTGACTGCAGTTGGTCTTTTGCCAATTGCGGCAGCTGGTGCAGACATTGATGCCCTTATGGAAGGTGCAAACGCAGCTCGTAAGACTTATACTTCAGATAAGATTGCTGAGAATGAAGCATATCAATATGCAGCTGTTCGTAACATTCTTTACAGAAAAGGCTATGTAACAGAAATCTTGGCTAACTACGAGCCATCACTTCAATACTTCAGCGAATGGTGGAAACAATTGGCTGGTGAGTCAGAAGGTAAGGACCAAAAAGGTATCAACCCAACATCTGCTAACTTCTCAACAGACTTGCACTCACTTGGACAATTTATCCAAGAAGGAAACCGCAATATCTTTGAAACAGTAGTTCGTGTTGACAAACCAAGAAAAAATATCTTGATTCCTGAAATGGCAGAAGACCTTGACGGTCTTGGCTACTTGCAAGGTAAGGATGTTGACTTTGTAAACAAAAAAGCAACGGACGGAGTACTTCTTGCCCACACAGATGGTGGCGTACCAAACATGTTTGTCACTCTTCCGCAACAAGATGAATTCACACTTGGTTACACCTTCTACTTCTTCGAGTTGGCAATTGCGATCTCTGGTTACCTCAATGCCATCAACCCATTTGACCAACCAGGTGTAGAAGCCTACAAGAAAAATATGTTCGCTCTTCTTGGTAAACCAGGATTTGAAGAACTCGGTGCAGAATTGAACGCACGTTTGTAATGAATATGAACCGGCCGCTTGGTCGGTTTTTCTTATGCCTCAAATCCTGTCTGTGTGTCTAGGTGTCTATTGTCTAAAAAAGTAATTTTTCTCTAAATTTTCTTGCATTTATCTATTGACAACCGAGATATATATATATATAATGGACATATAACATTCTTTAGGAGGCTATTATGGCAAAGAAAATTAGGGATGAGCATGGCAATGTCTATGTACAGAAGAAACCATTTTACAAACGGATTTGGTTTATCGTGTTGGCAGGTTTAATTGTACTTGGAGCTTTAGGCAATGCACTTGGCGGCGGTAAAGAGGGAACAACAACCTCAAGCCAACCTTCAACACAGGAAACAAGCCAGGCAAATACGGAGACTCCAGCAAGTAGCTCAGAAAAAGCAGAGGAGAAGCCAGCAGAGGTGACCTATGGCATTGGGCAAGAAGTACCAGTTGGTGATGTAACCTATATTGTAAATTCAAAAGAAATTGTCACTAATGTTGGTGGTGAATTTGGTAAAAATGCAAATGGAGTTTTCTTGTTGCTCAATGTTACCGTAAAAAATAATGGGACTAAAGCCATTACAGTAACAGATGACTTCTTTACTTTGTTAAAAGGTGAAGTGGAGTACGAGACAGATTCGTCAGCGGGTCTATTTGCTAATCAAGATGCAAATTTCTTCCTCTCTGAGGTAAATCCAGAGAGTACCATTACTGGCAATGTCATCTTTGATATTACAGAAGAGACAGCAAATGATCCAAGTATCCAACTCAAAGTACAAACTGGATTTTGGGGTACAGAGACTGGTTTGATTAACCTACAATAACAATCAAGAGGCATAACTCTAGTCTCTTTCTCATTGCCGGCCGCTTGGTCGGTTTTTCTTATGCCTAAAATTATGGTACAATGGTTTTACAAGGAGATAGGTCTATGAAACCAGAGTATTTTGTAGTCGGGGATGTTCATGGCAAGTATCAACTCTTGGTTGATTTGTTGCAGAAGTGGAATCCTGAGCGTCAGCAATTGATTTTTTTAGGGGATTTGATTGACAGGGGTGAGGATTCCAAGGCTTGTTTGGAATTGGTCATGGATTTGGTGCAGAATCAGGGAGCCATTTGCCTGACAGGTAATCATGAGCGGATGTTCCTGGCCTGGTTGCGGGACCCTCAGGACCGCTATGACCATTATCAGAGAAATGGTGGTGATACGACCATCAATTCATTGCTGGGGCGTTCCTTGGATGCGTCGGTGGATGGTATGGTTGATGCCCATCAGGTTTCAGAGCAATATGGGGAATTGATTGACTTTCTCAAATCTTGTCCCTACTATCTAGAAACGGAGCTCTATATCTTTGTTCACGCGGGGGTTGACCTGACCTTGGATGATTGGCGGGAAACCAGTGAGCATGACATGGTTTGGTTGCGATCCAAGTTCCACGAGACAGCTAATGAAACTGGCAAGTGGATTATTTTCGGCCATACACCAGTCTATAATTTGTTTGGAACTAAGACGCGGATCAGTCAGATTTGGGACAGTGGTGATGGAAAAATTGGCATGGATGGCGGTGCTGTCTATGGCGGTGTCCTCCATGGTCTGGTCTGCAATCAAGACGGGCCAATCGAAGACTATGTGGTCGGTCACACCCGATTCCAGTTGCAGATAGAAGATTAGTTTTTATCAGCTCCACCGTCAAACAGGGGAGAACAAGATTTTGTAAATAGACATATTAAAAAAGGCGATTGTGTTCGCCTTTTTGTGTATTCAGATAAAATTGTCTAAAAAGTCTGAGTGGTCACGAGAGTTGTTTGCAGAAGGTATTATGTCTTCAACCGAAAAGTCTGTGGCGCCTTTTTCAAGAGAAAGAAATAGCCGAAGCCGACGTAGAGCAGGAGAAGGCATGACACGCCGATGACATAGTAGTGAGAACCAATATCTACGCGGCTATTGAGATAGGCCACCCAGTAGAGGGCTCCACTGAGAAATTTATAGACAGGGTTGGTCACTTCCATGTCTTTGGTAAAGGGCTGCAACATATAATAGATAAAGAGGTCATGGAAGGAAAAGAGGGCGGTCAGGCTGGTCAATAGCAGGGCAGTTAGCAGATAGCTGCCAGGAGTGTATGTCGCCCGTGTAAAGAGGACAAGCCCTAAAAAGAGGGTGACAGCAAAGCGAGCGTTGTAGAAGATAGACTGCTTGAATCGGTAGTTGAAACCAGCAATAATGGTCTGCGGTTCCCGATAAAAGGGGTAATGGAGCATGGAAAGGTCGCAGTTGACAAAGACCATCTGTGTGACAGCCTTACCCATGGAGGCGATATATATAACCATGAACGTAAAAGGCAGCCCCTCGATATAGTTGGTATTGCTTATCTGAATGTCATCTTTTGAAAACCAACGAATTCCTTCAATAAAAAGGACAATAGCCAAAAGACAACCCAAGCGAAAATGCAGTTTTTTCGTAAGGATGGAGCGGTAGCGGTCAAATAGCAGAGCGTTTAAGTAGGTCATGCCTGATAGGTGACTAAGGTTCTTGCCTTTTTTGAGTTTGAGTTTCTCCTGCATCTGCAGACCTTGACGGGTGTATTCATTACCCTGCACGATACCAGCGATTTTTTTATCGGTGATAGCAGATTGGTCCATGCAAAATTCTATGTAGCTGTTCAGCTGATAGGGCTGGAGCAAGGTCCACAGACTGACCAGGATGAGAATGCCTAGTAAGACAGCCAGCCCCATAAACAGCTGGTTGCTCAGGCTATCTCTGTAATAAAAGGCAAGAAAATAGGGAATGATACAAGAAATCCCGATGACGGCAGATGACCAACCATTTCGTTTGTAGCGACAGCCTTTTTGAAAAAGGAAGCGGTTGAGTGCCTGTCCAGAAAAGCTCAGCGCCATGGGGGTCAAGAAACCTAGTGGGAGGAAAATCCATTGTCCCGACAAGAGGCAGAAGGTTACCAGAGCGGGCAGGTAGTAGATACTAGTCAAGACGGGTTCTAAGAAAATACGACTGTAGAAGTAGGTGGTTCGTGATAAGCCGAAATGGGTCATAAATTCCCGGTCGGGCTGGCTGATAAAGGGGTCAAAACTCCCTAAAAATCGATTGGCTATTCCAATGCAGTAGCACCAGCTGACAAAGCCCATGGTCCACATGTCTTCTTGTTCAAGGGTAAACTGAGGTTCACCTCTGAAGAGATTGAGGAAGAGAACGGCTATGCCCACGTGGAGTGCCAACCAGAAGAACTTGGCAAAAAAGCGCGTTGGGATGCTGAGGATGATGTTGAAATAGAAAAGAAAACTCTTGAAACCATAACTTTTGAAGATGTTGACCGGAATTTTATGGCCGACAAGAGGAATTTTTCGTAGGTAGTAGAGCAGGCTATTGGCCGACTTGTAGGCTCTGAATTGTTGCTGGTACCAGGTGTAGCTCAGCATGTCTTTGATTTGTTTCTTCATGGCTATCTCCTATTGCTCCGTTAGTAGGTTGACAATTTCCTGCTCAAAGTCCGTGTCATGGAGCTTGTCTGTCGGCACAGCTTGGAGTTTATGGTGATGGAGCAACACAATCTCGTCGCAGAGATCCTGAGCCAGTTGTAGAATGTGGGTGGAAAAGATAATCACGGAATCTTTTTTGGCTTCCCGAATCAGCTGCTTGAACTCGTGGGCAGCCACGGGGTCAAAGGAAGTCAGAGGTTCATCCAAGAGCAGGACAGGAGGTTGGACAATCAAGGACAGGAGCAACTGGACCTTGTTCTGCATACCGTGGGAAAAATCCTTGAGCAGGCGATGTTGGTCTTCTTCTCCGATACCGACTAAGTTCAGCCATTCTTCTGGACTGCGAGGAGATTTGAGCTTATCCTTGTGAATATCCATATAGAAACGGACAAATTCATAGGCCGTCATAAAGGCAGGCAGTTGTGGGTAGGTTTGGGTAAATCCGATGTCCGTATTATCGTAGTCAAAGGCATTTCCATCCTTTACAAACTGAATCGAGCCCCTATCCAAGGTCAGATTTCGGGCAATGCAGTTAAACAGGGTTGTCTTACCAGCTCCGTTCCGCCCTAGCAAACCGTAAATCTTGCCTTGTTCGAAGGTAAAGGAAGTATCTTCCAAAATGATTTTATGGTCGAATTTCTTGGAAATAGAAGATAATTTCAGTTGCATAGCCAATCTCCTTTTTGTTATATTGTTATGGATTTATCATACAATAAAAAACAAAAAAATTCAAGCAGATTTTTACTTGAATTTAGAAAGAGGATAGGGGTTGTTTTTGCTGCCCCTGGCCATTGAAGTTACTATCCTTTAGCCAGTTTTCAAGGGCATGCTTGCGGTCGGGCCATTCGTGGTCTAATAGAGAAAACCAGGCGGTATCCCGATTGCGTTCCTTATAGACTAGAGCCTGACGGAAGGTGCCTTCGTAAGTAAAACCAAGGCGTTTGGCAGCAGCTTGACTGGCTTGGTTGAGCGAGTCGCATTTCCATTCGTAGCGTCGATAACCCAGTTCTTCAAACACATAGTTCATGAGAAGATAGTGGGCTTCTGTCGCCTGTCGGGTACGTTGCAGTTGCGGGGAAAAGATAAGCCAGCCCACTTCAATGCTACGATGGTTGGTATCTATTCGCAGGAGTGCAAAGGTTCCGACTGCCTGATTGGTTGCTTGGTCAATAATAGCTAGATAATAGGGGTCGGTCGAGTCCAAAAGAGCCTGGAAATAGTCCTGAAATGTCTCTCTGTTCTCAAAGGGTTCAAGGGCCAGATAGGTCCAATCGGCTTTTTTAGCACTTGGTCCATAAAACTGATAGAGATCATCTGCATGGTGCAGGCTCAGTTTTTCTAAGCGGACTGTGTGTCCTTGTATAGTCTCCAGACTTGGTCGCTCACCACTGGTGTAATGTGGCAAGGGCATACCAATTTCTTGGCCGAATGAATTGATAGGCATGGTTCCCTCCTAATAATGCAAACTTCCAGCCACCCAGCCAGTTGCCAGACAGTAGGTGATGTTAAAGCCACCCGTGTGGGCGTTGATGTCCAAGACTTCTCCTGCAAAGTGGAGACCAGGTACTTTCTTACTTTCCAAGGTTTTGGGGTTGATTTCCTTGAGATCAACGCCTCCTTTGGTCACAAAGGATTTGGCTAGGGACATCTTGCCTGTAATCTTGATAGGGAGGGCTTTGAGGAGGGTAACCAGGTCAGCCAGATCTTTTTTTTGGACCTGTTTGACCTTGCAGTCGTAGTTCTCTGCGAAAAAGTCGGCTAGGCGGTCAGGCATGAGTTCAGACAGGGCATTCTTGACGGATTTTTCCCTGTTGGCTTCTAAATGTTCAAATAAATCTTGTTCAGAATGGGTCGGCAGAGCATCGAGAAATGCGGTTTCGCCGCCTTTGACAAAACTGGACAAGCGAAGGGCAGCGGGTCCCGACAGGCCAAAGTGGGTAAAGAGCAGGTCGTGGGTGATGACGTGCTTGCCGTAGGTCAGGGTGACGTCGTCCAGGGAAATGCCTTGGAGCTTCTTGTGGGGGAAGTCAGTCAGAACGGGGCTTTCAGCGGCATCAATCTCCGTGACTTCCAGCTTGAAGTGGCGGGCAATGTCGTGACCAAAGCCAGTCGAGCCGGTGGAAGGATAGGTCTTGCCGCCGGTGGTGACAATGAGCTGAGGAGCGGTAAAGGTTTCCTCGCTGGTCTTTACATGGAAGAGGTCGTCCCTCTTGCGGACGGAAACCACCTCCGTACCTGTGCGGATGTCCACGCCATTTTCCAGCATCTTCATCTCCAGACACTTGATAATGGTCTGGGAGCGATCGGTAGTCGGAAATACACGGCCGTGGTCCTCCACCTTGAGCTTGACCCCGTTTTCCTGAAAGAAATTCATGATGTCGTGGTTGTCAAACTGGGAAAAGACACTGTAAAGAAAACGGCCATTGCCAGGAATGCCAGCTAGTAGGTCTTCCAAAGTACCGTTGTTGGTCACATTGCAACGTCCGCCACCTGTACCAGACAGTTTCTTGCCCAAACGCTTGTTTTTTTCGAGGAGCAGGGTCTTCTTGCCGTAAAAACTGGAAGAAATAGCGGCCATCATGCCGGCAGGCCCCGCTCCGATAATAATGGTATCTACTGTATTCATGTATTTATTGTATCATAAAATAGCAGAGCTGGTTGGCAGGTTACTCCCCTCTACTTATTTATTGGTCTAAATTTGACAGTTTAGGGTGCTTATGGTAATATTTTAATGATACAGTCAGTAGAAAAATCAAGTATTTGAGGATAATATGGGAATTGAAAAAACAGTCAGCGAATTGGCTGAGATTTTAGGTGTCAGCCGTCAGGCTATGAATAACCGGGTAAAATCACTTCCAGATGAGTTTGTTGAGAAGAATGATAAGGGCGTGACGGTGGTCAATCGTCAGGGTCTGGTCAAGCTGGAAGAGATTTACAAGACCACGATTTTTGAAGATGAGCCAGTCAGCGACGAAGTTCTTCACCGTGAAATGATTGAGATTGTCATCGATGGAAAAAATGAAGAAATCGAGCGCTTGTATGCCCAACTCAAGGTTAAGGATCAACAATTGGCTGAGAAAGATGAGCAGTTGCGGGTCAAGGATATCCAGATTGCGGAGAAGGATAAGCAGCTGGACCAACAGCAGCAGTTAACAGCCAAGGCTATGGCGGACAAGGAAGTTCTCAAGTTAGAATTAGACGAGGTTAAGGCCCAGGCGGAAGAGGTAAAACCGAAAGGTTTTTTTGCTAGATTATTTGGCAAATAGAGGGATCCTATTTTAGGAAATGTTCGGGAGTGACAAGTTGTCGCTCTCTTTTTTGCGACATAAAGGAGTGATTGTGGTAAGCTAGAAACAGATAATTTTCTGAAAATTTCGGAAACTATTCTAGAGGAGGTTGCTTTATGTCCTATTTTCAAAACTTTATGAAGGCCAACAAGGCCTATGTTGACCTGCATGGTACCTACCACCTACCGCTCAAGCCCAAAACCAAGGTGGCTATCGTGACCTGTATGGACTCACGGCTTCACGTGGCGCAGGCCTTGGGCTTGGCTCTTGGTGATGCTCACATTCTGCGGAACGCGGGTGGGCGTGTGACGGAGGACATGATTCGTTCGCTAGTCATTTCCCAGCAGCAACTTGGTACGCGGGAAATCGTGGTCCTCCACCATACAGACTGCGGTGCCCAGACCTTTACCAATGAAGACTTTGTGGTCCAACTCAAGCGGGATTTGGGAGTGGATGTGGCTGGTCAGGACTTTCTTCCTTTTACAGACATTGAAGAAAGCGTGCGAGAGGATATTGCCCTTTTGAAACAATCTCCGCTCATCCCCGACGATGTTGAGATTTTTGGGGCAGTCTATGATGTGGATACAGGGCGTATGACAGAGGTCAGCTAAGAACCTGTATTCACAGCTCGCCATCTTTAGCTAAAGCTAGTTTTCTGCTACTAAGCGTTCGTTTTTCTCGAAATACAGTCAGTATTCCAGCTCAAACGGCCTTGATTAGCAAAAAACTATCTCTTATCTACATGCACCTTACTTGTGAATATAGGTTCTAAGAGCAGAGTTGTGAAGTCGGATTATTTCCGGCTTTTTTTGTAAAAATACTTGACAGTCATTCGGAGTTGATGTAGAATTGTTTTATAAAAATAATACAAAGAAACAAAGGAGTCCTCTCATGTCTGATAATCGTATGAAATACACAATTGATAGCAATATGCAATTTCCTTTGGTGGAAATTGCCTTAGAGGCTGGAGAGTCGGCTTATATTCAACAGGGGAGCATGGTTTACCATACACCCAGTGTGACCTTAAATACTAAGCTCAATGCCCGCGGTGGTTCAGGATTCGGTAAGTTGCTGGGAGCTATCGGTCGCTCCATGGTGTCGGGTGAGTCTATGTTTATCACCCAGGCTGTATCTAATAGCTATGACGGGAAAATCGCCCTGGCGCCGTCCACACCTGGTCAGGTTATTGCTCTAGAGCTGGGTGCCAAACAATACCGCCTCAATGATGGTGCCTTTCTGGCTTTGGATGGTTCTGCTCAATATAAGATGGAACGCCAAAGTGTGGGCCGTGCCTTCTTTGGTGGCCAAGGCGGACTCTTTGTCATGACTACAGAAGGCGAGGGTACACTTTTGGCAAATGCCTTTGGTTCCATCAAGAAAATTGAGCTAACAGGTGGAAGCATCACCATCGATAATGCTCACGTGGTAGCCTGGAGTCGTGACCTCAACTATGATATTCACCTAGAAAACGGCTTCCTTCAGTCTATTGGTACTGGTGAAGGGATTGTCAATACATTCTCAGGTTATGGGGAAATCTATATACAAAGCCTTAATATCGAGACCTTTGCCAATGTCATCGGTAGTCATTTGACTGTTTCGGGTGGCGACGGAGGTGGCGGTTCCACAACACTTTTAGATGCGATATTTTAACCAGTCGACCAGCTTTGGCTGGTTTTTATCTGCACATTTTTACCACTTACTTGTAAAATCTAACCACTTACTGAAAAGCCCTTGCCTTCACACCATAGCCTGATATAATAGGTATATCAAATGAAAGGGAGGTCTTATGAAAGTTCGGATTGAATTAGATGATAGCTTAGAGCAAGTCGAAGTGATTATCAGAAGTAGCCAACTAGGACCAGAGTTGGAACGCATCCAGCAGGCTTTGCAACAGGTTAGCCGTCCCTCGCTTGTCTTTTACAAAGGAACCAGTGAATATTTCTTGAAACTTGAGGACCTGCTCTTTTTTGAAACGGATGGGACCAAGATGATGGGGCATACTAAAGACGACGCCTATGAAGTAAAGATGAAACTCTATGAACTTGAAGACTGCCTCCCTGCTTATTTTTGTCGGGTTTCCAAGTCAACCATTGCAAATAGCAAGGCCGTTTATTCGCTGGACAAATCTTTTTCAGGAACTAGTCGGATTTCCTTCTATCAGACCCACAAGGAAGTCCACGTGTCGCGGCATTATTATCATTTATTAAAAGAAAAGTTACGAGAAGTGAGGTAGAAAAATGAAAAAAAATGGTTTAGGAATTGCTCTGCTGGTCTTGGCAGGCTTGGTCTTGTTTCAAGACTACTTGCCGGCTATTGAGCTTCCTCTTTGGAAATTGGCACTGGTAGTCGGTTGGAGTTATCTTCTCCTAAAAGCAATAATTAAAAGACAGTTAGTTACAAGCTTTGTGTGGGGAACTTTGGTCTTTATTATTTTGAACAACCACTTTGACTGGGTGGACATCGATACTTGGACACTGATTGTGGGTGCAGGCCTAGCCTGTGCGGGTTTGCAGCTCTTATTCAAGCCCAAGAGACCAGATGTGAGCAGTACAGGAGTGATTGGCGATAAGGGACGGGAAATAGCTTTTGGCTCCTCTACTCGCTACATTCATGAGGAAAATTTTACCTACGATAGTGTGGAAGTGGCCTTTGGCTCCAGTATGGTTTATTTTGATCAGGCGGTTATTCTGGGAGATAAGGCTGAATTTCATATAGATGCAGCTTTCTCATCAGTTAATCTTTATCTGTCTGCTAACTGGCAGGCGGTCGTGGAGCTAGATAGTTCCATGTCTGCTGTCAATAACTATGCAACTGGTATGGGAGAAAAGATGCTACATATCACAGGAGATATGGCCTTCTCCACTTTGAATATCTATTACACCTAGAGTGAACAGAGAGCAGTCTATCCAGGCTCCTCTGTAGGATAAAAAATCTGAATATTCTGGAAATTATTCAAAAGAAAGGGATTATCATGAAAAAGATTTTGAAAAATACTACTTACCTATGGGTATTGACTGCGGATATGCTGTCCAATTTTGGCGATGTGGTCTATTATCTGGCCTTGATGAACTATGTTTTGCTGGTGCCCAACAGCCGTCTGGCTCTGGCGATTGTGACCTTCTCGGAAATCTTCCCTAGCTTTATGGGACTCTTTACAGGCTATTTGGCAGATAAGACAGTCAACAAAATCGGCACTATCAAGCTGACCCTTCTCTTCCGTGTCCTTCTCTACCTCATCCTCGGATTCTGCATGGGCTTTGAGCCAGCCCTCTGGATTGTCGTGGTGGCTGCAACTTTCAATGTCTTTGCAGACTTCGCCGGCTTCTATGAAAACGGCCTCTATACACCTCTGGGATTACGCGTAGCGCCCAAGGAAGAGCGGGAGCAGTACTCGGCCTTTCGCCAGACCGTGACCAGCCTCCTCAACATCGCCTTTCAGGCCCTCTCTGCCCTCTTGGTCGGCCTCCTCTCCTACCAAAACCTGGCCTTTCTCAACGCCGGCACCTTTTTAGCCGCCCTCCTCATTATGCAGCTGCTGACACCAGCCTTTCGCAAACTCCTGACGGAGCAGCCTTTGAAAATAGCAGAGCAGCCGAGCCAGACTGAGCAAAAAACCAAAGGACCGGGCATTCTAGCTTCCTTCAAGCAAGCCATCGTGGAGCTTCGCAAGATTCCCGAGTTCCGTCTGGTCCTGATTACCAGCCCCCTTATCAATGCCTGTGGAGCGATTCTCTATCCTATTCTGGTCCTCTTGATTAGCGAAGACCCAGGCCTCGTCTTCCTTAATGTTGAAACGACTCTTGCCCTGACCATTTTGATTTTCTTTGTTGGCAATATCTTGGGTTCGACCTTGGTCTTTAGCCTCTTCAAAAAGACCAGCATGGTGACGCTGGAAGTGGTAGCCACTTTCTCTCTTCTTGGCGTTTTTGTCGGAATGTTGCTACATCAACTGCCAATTATTTTCTTCTTCCTTACTACAATGGGAATTAGCTTTGGGGCTAGTGGTCCCAAGTTTAATGCCAAGTTTGTCAACTCCATGCCAGAGGAGCAACTGGCAACTATCGGCGGTGCAGTATCGACCTACTTTATGCTGGGTCAGGCTTTTGTTCGCCTACTTGTTTCAGGTCTGGTCTTGGTATTGGCCGTCGATCAGATTAGCGGTCTTTTCCTATCAGCTACTGGAATCTTAGTCCTATACGTCCTCTACTGGCTGGCCCGCAAGCAAAAAACACCTCAAAATCAGTCTGCTTAGGCTGATTTTTCTGTTATCTGCGGGGCAACTATGCTATAATGTTCTTGATTGAAATTTTACAGGAGAGAAACATGACTAAACCAATTCGTGTGCGTTACGCACCAAGTCCAACAGGACTTTTGCATATCGGAAATGCCCGTACAGCATTGTTCAACTATCTTTTTGCCCGTCATCACGGCGGTACTTTCCTTATTCGTATCGAGGACACAGACCGTAAACGCCATGTGGAAGACGGAGAGCGTTCTCAGCTGGAAAACCTGCGTTGGTTGGGCATTGATTGGGATGAAAGCCCAGAAACCCATGAGCAATACCGCCAGTCTGAGCGTTTGGATATTTACCAGAAGTATGTCGATGAGCTCTTGGCTTCAGGAAAGGCCTACAAGTCTTACGTGACCGAAGAAGAGTTGGCGGCGGAGCGTGAGCGCCAGGAAGCTGCAGGTGAAACACCTCGCTATATCAATGAATACCTTGGCATGTCTGAGGATGAAAAAACTGCCTATATCGCAGAGCGTGAGGCGGCTGGCATTGTCCCAACTGTACGCTTGGCTGTCAATGAAGCTGGTATCTACAAGTGGAATGACATGGTTAAGGGTCAAATCGAGTTCGAAGGTGGCAACATTGGTGGTGACTGGGTTATCCAGAAACGTGACGGTTACCCAACCTACAACTTTGCCGTGGTGATTGACGATTATTTGATGGAGATTTCGCACGTTATCCGTGGGGATGACCATATTGCCAATACACCCAAGCAACTCATGGTCTATGAGGCACTGGGCTGGGAAGCGCCAGAATTTGCCCACATGACCTTGATTATCAACTCTGCAACGGGTAAAAAATTGTCCAAACGTGACACCAATACCCTTGCCTTTATCGAAGATTACCGCAAAAAAGGCTACCTGCCAGAAGCTGTTTTCAACTTTATCACACTTTTGGGTTGGACTCCTGGTGGTGAGGAAGAAATCTTCTCCCGTGAGCAATTTATCCAACTCTTTGACGAGAACCGCCTCAGCAAGTCACCAGCTTCCTTCGATCCGAAAAAGTTGGCTTGGATGGGCAATGAATACATCAAAAAAGCTGATTTGGAGACCATTTTCAACCTTGCTAAACCATTCTTGGAAGAGGCTGGTCGCTTGACAGACAAGGCAGAAAAATTGGTGGAACTTTACAAGCCACAAATGTCATCTGCGGATGAAATCGTTGGTTTGACAGACCTTTTCTTCTCTGATTTTCCAGAATTGACGGATGAAGAAAAAGAAGTCATGGCAGGTGAGACTGTTCCGACTGTCCTCAATGCTCTTAAGGAAAAATTGGAAGCCATGACGGACGAGGATTTCCAACCAGATAACATCTTCCCACAAATCAAGGCTGTTCAAAAAGAAACAGGCATCAAGGGCAAAAACCTCTTCATGCCAATCCGTATCGCTGTTTCAGGTGAAATGCATGGGCCAGAGTTGCCAAACACTATTTACCTCCTCGGCCGTGAAAAATCTATCCAGCATATTGAGAATATGTTGAAGAGTTTGTAATACAAATAATCCCCACTGTCATATGGCGGTGGGGATTTGTTATAGTTTAAAACTATGGAAATAAGCTTGAAAACGATATAACCAGTTTCTGAAAATTCATGGTATGATAGACTAATCACAAGAATTTAGGAGAGTGTATGGAAAATCATAATTTTGAAAATCAGGGTACTTTTAATCGAGAGATGAACAGTCGCCATTTGCAGATGTTGTCTATCGGTGGGGTTATCGGGACAGGTTTGTTCTTGAGTTCAGGCTATACCATTGCACAGGCTGGGCCTTTTGGAGCTATTGCGGCCTATCTTTTCGGAGCTGTCATGGTCTATTTGGTCATGTTTTCTTTGGGTGAATTGTCGGTTGCAATGCCGGTGACTGGATCTTTCCACACTTATGCGACCAAGTTTATCAGTCCAGGTACTGGTTTTATGGTGGCCTGGATGTATTGGCTCTGCTGGGTCGTTGCTCTGGCCTCGCAGTTTGTTGGGGCAGCCCAGCTCATGCAACGCTGGTTTCCTAGTGTACCGATTTGGATTTTTGCGACGATTTTTGCAGTTATTGTATTTGGTTTGAACACCCTATCAGTTGGCTGGTTTGCCAAGGCGGAGGATGCGCTCTCGTCTATCAAGGTCTATGCCATAGCAGCCTTTATCGTGCTTGGGACTTTGGCTATTTTTGGTATTTTGCCATTTGAGGGAACCAATGCTGCGCCACTGTTTAACAATATCACAAGTAACGGTTTACTTCCTAATGGTCTGGTTGGTTTTATCACGGTCATGCTGTCTGTTAACTATGCCTTTTCAGGTGTGGAAATGATTGGAATTGCGGCAGGGGAGACAGATAACCCTAAGAAAGCCGTGCCACAAGCTATTAAATCGACCATCGGTCTTTTGGTTATCTTCTTTGTCTTGACAATTGTTGTTTTGGCAGCCCTACTTCCTATGTCAGAGGCAGGTGTGACAGAAGCGCCGTTTGTGCTTGTCTTGGACAAGATTGGCTTCCCTTATGATGCAGATATTATGAACTTCATCATTTTGACAGCTATCTTATCAGCCTCAACTTCAGGACTTTACGCTTCAAGTCGTATGCTGTGGTCTTTGGCCAATGAAGGCATGATTAGTAAGGAATTAGTGAAGATTAATAAGCATGGTGTGCCTATGCGTGGCATGATTTTGTCCATGATTGGTGTTGTAATAGCCTTGATTGCGTCAATTTATGCAGAAGATACCATCTTCTTGGCCCTGGTTTCTATCGCTGGTTTTGCAGTTGTCATTGCTTGGTTGGCTATTCCGCTTGCACAAATCGGTTTCCGTCGTGAATTTTTGAAAACTCACAGTGAAGAGGAATTGGAATACAAGACGCCATTTTCACCGACCTTACCATGGATTACCGTTATTCTGCTAGTTATTTCCATCATTGGAATCGGCTGGGATCCTTCACAGCGTGCCGGTCTATACTTCGGTGTTCCTTTCATGATTGGCTGCTATATTTATCACTATATCCGCTTTAAAAAGTGGTAGGAGGGTTCAAGTATGGGGCGTTTTAAAGAACTATTAGAACAAAAGGAATATATCATTTTACACGGTGCTCTTGGAACAGAGTTGGAGTTTCGTGGTCATGATGTATCGGGCAAGCTCTGGTCTGCCAAGTATCTATTGGAAAATCCCCAGTTCATCAAGGATATTCACAAAGATTATATCCGTGCAGGTGCGGACTTGGTGACAAGCTCCACCTATCAGGCGACCTTTGAAGGATTAGCAGAAGTTGGCTTGTCACAAGCAGAGGCGGAGGACCTCATTCGCTTGACCGTTGATTTGGCCAAGGAAGCGCGTGATGAGGTCTGGGCTGAATTGGCTGAAGATGAAAAAGCACAACGAACCTATCCTCTCATTTCAGGTGACGTGGGTCCCTACGCAGCCTATTTGGCCAACGGTGCTGAATACACGGGTGATTATGGCAACATTAGTCTGTCAGAGTTAAAAGATTTCCACCGTCGCAGAATCGAACTCCTCCTAGAACAGGGTGCGGAACTCTTGGCCTTGGAGACCATTCCAAATTTTCTTGAAACACAAGCCTTGGTAGAGTTGCTGGCAGAGGATTTTCCAGAGGCTGAAGCCTATATCAGTTTCACCTCACAGGACGGGCAGTCGATTTCTGACGGAACGTCTATTGAAAAAATAGCAGAGCTGGTCAACAGCAGTGAGCAGATTTTGGCGGTTGGTCTTAACTGTACGGCTCCCTCGCTGTACTCAGCTTTCCTTGGCAAGTTGAGAGAAAAAACGGATAAACCATTTGTGACTTATCCGAATTCTGGGGAAGTCTATGATGGAGCCACTCAAACTTGGAAGGAAAAAGCAGGCGACAGCCATTCTCTTCTGGACAACACACTTGAATGGCACGAACTGGGCGCCAATGTAGTTGGAGGGTGTTGCCGTACCCGACCAGCCGATATTGCAAGTCTAGTTGCTGGATTGAAATAAAAGTATCCCCGCTGTCACATGACGGCGGGGATTTTGTTATAAATTCTGTAATTTTTCCTCAATCTGCTGGAGTAGATTTTCTAGATTTTCCTTCTGTTCTTGGAGTAGGAGGATTTGTTTTTCACGGTCGGCAATTTCATCCAGTATAACCTGTTTGTTTTCTTTTAGCTGTTCGAGACTGCCGCATTTGGTGTCGTGAAGTTCTTTGATACGGATAATAGCTTTCACAGATAGGCCTAACTGGCGAAGTCCTAGTATATTTTCTAGGTTGTTGATTTCTGCTTCGTTCCAGTAGTAGTTACCGTTAACCAGCTGAGGTTGTAGCAATCCTTGTTCGGTGTAGAAACGAAGCGTATCACGTTTGATACCAAATTGTTGCATGACTTGTCCTGTTTTCATAACTTCCTCTTTTACTAATTTCGTTTGACAGGGGGTCACCCCCTCATGATAAATTGGTGGGGAAAGGAGTTCTATATGATTATTGTTGTTAAATGCTTGATTGTGCTTTATTTGGGGCTATTACCGCTATCTGCTTGGGTATATCGTAAGCAACTTCCTAACTGGTTACTGGTTTTATATTCCTCCCCAGTCTTGCTCAGTTTGTTGGGCTGGCAGACAGTTTGGGGATTTATTTTCGGTTTAATCTTGGCTTGCGGTGTGCGTGTCTTAGGTGGTCGCATTCTTTTTGGGAGAAATCGTCTCAGTCACTTTTTATCTCATCTTTTACTGAGTAGCATTCTCGTTCTTGCCCTGTTCTTGTTCTAAAAACAGCCTCTCCACATAGTCCTTCTGCCTTGGAATGACCAGTTCTGTTTCAAGAAAATCTTTCAAATTTTCTTGTGGGACCCAGATATAATTGCTGGTTTCATCCGTTTGGAGTTGGATGGTCGATTTGTCCCAATTGGTTTCAGCCCAGTAGCAGTGGAAAATGCACTGGTCATCATGGGCGATAAAGTGTGTATGGTGGCGGAGTTGGTCAGCTGTCAGCTCAATGCCTGTCTCTTCGCGGACTTCGCGTAATATGGCCTGCTCTGCTATTTCCCCAAACAAGGCCGAGCCTCCTGCTGTTGCTTCATAATAGTCAGGGTAGGAGGGCTTGGTGCTGTCGCGCTTCATGAAGAGGGTGCTGCCGTCGCGGTGGCGGATGATGCACTCGACGACTAGGTGGTATAGGCCATCGGGAATGGTTTCTCCGCGTGTGAGGATATGGTCGGTCAAGTGACCGTCGGCTGTGTAGGCGTTCCAGATTTCCATTTCATTCTCCAGTCAATTTTGTAGTTATTCAGTATAGCACATCTATAAGTGCAAAGCAACATGTTTTGTTTTTGTACGGACAAGTGTTATACTGGGGGCCACTAACTCAAAGGAGAAATTTATGCAACCTATTATTCCTCATCTCTGGTATGACACAGAGGCAAAAGAAGCGGTGGCTTTTTATGTGGACCTCTTCGGTGGCAAGCTGGACTGGACCTACACCATTACGGATACGCCTTCGGGTGATTCGGATTTGATTCAGTTTCAACTGGGCGATATGACCTTGGCGGCTATTAGTGCGGGTCCATACTTTAAGCTCAATGAGTCCATGTCCCTCATGGTCAATGTAGCCAGCAAGGATGAAGTGACACGTTTGTACCAAGCCTTGTCAGAAGGCGGTCGTGTGCTCATGCCTTTGGGAGAATATCCTTTCAGCCCTTACTATGTCTGGTTGGAAGACCGCTTTGGTCTGTCTTGGCAACTGTCTTATGCACCGGACTTGGACAATTCTTATCAGTTTGACATCTGCCTGCTCTTCTCTCAGGATCAGGTTGGTTTGGCCCAGCCTATGTTGGACTACTACAAGGACAAGCTCCCTCAGGCTAGTGTCGGTCAACTTTCCTACTACGGTGAAGGGGAGGCTGCTGTTGAGGCTGCCAAGCTGAATTACGCGGAACTTCTTGTCGCTGGACAGAAAATGATTGTCATGGACCACGGCTACGGTGGTGAAGCTTCATTCAACGAAGCCTTCTCGCTCATGGTCTATGTGGATAGTCAGGATGAACTCAATTTCTATTATGACCTCCTGTCAGCAGTGCCAGAGGCGGAAATGTGCGGTTGGGTCAAGGACCAGTTTGGGATTTCCTGGCAGATTGTACCGCGGATTTTGATGGAGGCATACGATACGGCTAGCCCAGAACAGATTAAGGCTGTGAATGCTGCAGTAATGACAATGAAACGTCTAGATATCGGAACTATTCAAACGATATTAAATTAGTCAAGATTGGCAGGAACTGGATAGCAGTTTCTGTTTTTTTTATTAGACAAGAATGAATTGGCTCGGTTTTTGGTATAATGAAAGAAAGTAGAGGGGAGACCACATGAAAGCAATAGAAAGACGAAAGCACATTTTATCACTTTTACAGGAAACATCTCAACCACTTTCAGCGAATTACCTAGCAAAAGAATTTGGAGTGAGCCGTCAGGTGATTGTGGGAGATATAGCCTTGCTTCGAGCAGAGGGGGATCTGGTTTTGGCGACTCCGAGAGGCTACCTACTGCAGTCTTCTCTGGCGCCTCTTGAAGGTGCTTATATTCGTAAAATAGCTTGTCAACATGGACCAGAAGATGTTGAAAAAGAGTTGACTATCCTATTAGAGGGAGGAGCTCAAATCCTTGATGTCGAAATTGAACATCCTATTTACGGTCTATTATCTGGCAAACTAAATATTACCAGTTTTGAAGATCGGGACCGTTTTTTAGATGATTTGAGTCATTATAAAGGAGTACTATTGAGTAATTTAACAGAAGGAGTTCATACTCATACTGTCTCATTTCCCTCGGTTCAAGCCTACCAAGAACTTTCTTTGGTATTAAAGGCTGCAGGAATTTTGCTAGAAAATCAATAAAACATTACAGGTGTCTTGACACCTGTAATGTTTTGGTTTATAATCGAACCTATAGAAAGAGAGGTTCCTTATGTCCCAATTAACACTATCATCTAAAAGTTCCGTCAAGCAGCTTTCCATTAGTGCGATTCTTACTGCATTTGCTATTTTGATTCCATTGATAATGCCGATTAAAATTGTTATTGGACCAGCATCTTATACACTTGCTAGTCATATTCCGTTGTTTATTGCAATGTTTATTTCACCAGCAACGGCCATATTGGTAGCATTGGGCTCCAGTCTAGGCTTCTTTTTAGCAGGATTTCCTATTGTCATCGTATTTCGTGCATTAACCCACTTGATTTTTCTTACTCTGGGAGCTTTTATAATAAAACGATTTCCAAGTTTTATAGACACTAAGCGTTTCTTCCTATTAGGGATTGGTCTCAATCTACTTCATGGCTTAGGGGAGTATATTGTGGTCATGGCCCTGACTTCGGGCGGGCAGACTTCAGATACTTATTGGATGACTATGCTTGGCTTAGTTGGTCTAGGTTCTGCACTTCATGGATTACTCGATTTTAGTTTGGCATATTATTTTTGGAAAATCTTGAAAGAACGGAAAATTTATCAACCTTAATGTGAGTTGAGATAAAATATAGTCTAGAAGTCGGAGAAAAGTCTCTGGCTTTTTCTTGTTTTTTCTGTAAATGTACGAGATTTATTCAATTTTTTTAAAAAATGTGTATAAATATGTTGCAAAAAGTATAAATATACACTATAATAGTCACTAAGTTTTATTTGCTAATTTAAATAGAAATGAGAATGATTATGACGAAAGAAAAATTAATCCTAGCCTATTCAGGTGGTTTGGATACTTCGGTTGCTATTGCATGGTTGAAGAAGGATTATGATGTTGTCGCTGTCTGCATGGACGTGGGTGAGGGTAAGGATTTGGAATTTATCCATGACAAGGCCTTGTCGATCGGTGCGGTTGAGTCCCATGTTATCGATGTTAAGGAAGAGTTTGCCTATGACTACGTGCTTCCTGCCCTCCAAGCTCAAGCCTACTATGAGCAAAAATACCCATTGGTATCCGCTCTCAGCCGTCCTTTGATTTCTAAAAAACTGGTTGAAATTGCCCACCAGACTGGCGCGACGACTATTGCCCACGGTTGTACCGGTAAGGGAAATGACCAGGTTCGTTTTGAGGTGGCAATCGCTGCCCTGGATCCAAACTTGAAGGTTGTGGCTCCGGTTCGTGAATGGCACTGGTCTCGTGAGGAAGAGATTATCTTTGCCAAGGAAAATGGTGTGCCGGTTCCAGCTAATTTGGACAGCCCTTACTCAATCGACCAAAACCTTTGGGGTCGTGCCAATGAGTGTGGTGTCTTGGAAAATCCATGGAACGAGGCGCCAGAAGATGCATTCGGTATCACGACTGCTCCAGAAAAGGCACCAGATACGCCTGAATATGTCGAAATCGAATTTAAGTCTGGTGTACCTGTTGCCGTCAATGGAGAAGAGCTGAGCCTGGCTAATTTGATTCAGAAACTCAATGTGATTGCGGGTGCCCATGGTGTTGGTCGTATCGACCACGTTGAGAACCGTTTGGTGGGTATCAAGTCGCGTGAAATCTACGAGTGCCCAGGTGCCATTACCCTCTTGACAGCTCATAAGGAAATTGAAGATTTGACCCTGGTTCGTGAAGTAGCTCACTTCAAACCAATCATTTCCAATGAATTGTCAAACTTGATTTATAACGGTTTGTGGTTCAATCCAGCGACAGATGCTTTGAAGGCTTACTTGAAACAAACCCAGTCAGTGGTAAACGGTACTGCCAAGGTAAAATTGTTCAAGGGTACAGCTCAAGTCGTTGCTAGAAAATCACCAAACTCACTCTATGATGAAAATCTTGCAACCTACACAAGTGCAGATACCTTTGACCAGGCAGCAGCAGTCGGCTTTATCAAGCTCTGGGGCTTGCCAACCAAGGTAAATGCGGAAGTACATCACCAAAACCAATAGGAGATTTTGATGGAAAAGAAATTATGGGGCGGTCGTTTTGAGGCCAGCTTGGAGGCCTGGGTGGAGGAATTTGGTGCCTCTATCCGCTTCGACCAGAAACTAGCCAAGTTTGATATTCAAGGATCCATTGCCCATGTGACCATGCTGGGTCAGACAGGTATCATTGAGCAGTCTGAAGCAGACACTATCAAGGCTGGTCTGGAAGAGCTCTTGGCTGAGTATGAGACTGGTCAGCTGGAATTCGACGTGACCAACGAAGACATCCACATGAACATGGAATCGCTCTTGACGGAAAAAATCGGTCCAGTGGCTGGCAAGCTCCACACGGCTCGTTCACGGAATGACCAGGTCGCGACAGACATGCACCTCTATCTCAAGGACAAGCTCCATGAGGTGATTGAGAAATTGGCCAATCTACGTCAGGTCTTGGTCCATTTGGCTGAGGAACATGTGGAGACCATTATGCCGGGCTATACGCACTTGCAGCATGCCCAACCCATTTCTTTTGGTCACCATCTCATGGCCTACTATCAAATGTTCACCCGTGACAGCGAGCGCTTTACTTTCAATATCCAGCATGCGGACATGTCACCGCTGGGCGCAGCGGCCCTTGCAGGAACTACTTTTCCCATTGACCGTCAACTGACTTCTGATTTGATGGGCTTTGCCAAACCTTACAGCAATTCATTGGATGCGGTGTCTGACCGTGATTTCATCTTGGAATTTTTGTCTAATAGCTCTATTCTCATGATGCATGCTTCTCGTCTATGCGAGGAAATCATCAACTGGTGTTCCCACGAGTACCAATTTGTCACCCTATCGGACACCTTCTCAACAGGTTCCTCTATCATGCCGCAGAAGAAAAATCCTGATATGGCAGAGTTGATCAGAGGAAAATCGGGTCGGGTAGTGGGCAATTTGGTTGGTTTACTGACCGTCATGAAGGCTCTGCCATTGGCCTACAACAAAGACCTCCAGGAAGATAAAGAGGGCATGTTTGACACGGCGGAGACCATTACAGTAGCCATTGACATTCTGGCCGGTATGCTGGAATCTATGACCGTTCACAAGGATAGAATGGCTGTTTCAACCGAGAAAGACTTCTCCAATGCGACTGAGTTGGCAGACTACTTGGCCAGCAAGGGAATGCCTTTCCGCCAGGCCCATGAAGTGGTCGGCAAGCTAGTCTTGGAATGCACCAAGGCTGGTCACTACTTGCAGGATATTCCGCTGGAACGTTACCAAGAAGTGACGGACTTGATTGAGGAGGACATCTACCAGGCCCTGCAATCTCGTACAGCGGTGGAACGCAGAACCTCACTGGGTGGGACAGGATTTGAGTCAGTTCAACACCAAATTCAGCAAGCGACAGCGGAATTAAACCCAGATAAATAACGAAAAATGCCTCTAAACGTGATGTTTATTGGCTTTTTTGAATTTTATGGTATAATAGAGGTAATTTTGAAAGATGGAGTGACAGTTTGAGAAAAAGCTACCGTGTCAAGCGCGAACGAGATTTCAATGATATTTTTTCCAAGGGACACAATGTTGCCAATCGACGCTTTGTGGTCTACCGTTTGGCCAATCAAAAAGAGCATTTTCGTGTAGGCTTATCTGTCAGCAAGAAGTTAGGAAATGCCGTCACACGCAATAAAATCAAGCGTCGCCTGCGGCATGTTCTGCTTGAATTGAAAGAGGATATACAGGCAGAGGATTTTGTCATCATTGCCCGTAAGGGTGTGGAGGAATTGACCTACCAAGAAATCAAGAAGAATCTGCTCCATGTTTTGAAACTTGCGAAACTCTACCAGGAAGGTGTTGAGATTGAAAAAGAAAATTAAATGGGCGGGCCTCTTGACCCTGTCCCTTGTCGTGTTAGCGGCCTGTGGAAATCAAGCCAGCAACCAATCTTCGGGTGCCTGGGATTCACTCATTGAGTGGTTTGCCAGCATCATCCAATTCTTGTCTATCAATGGTCATATCGGTATTGGGATTATCCTTTTCACTATCTTGATTCGGACCTTATTGTTGCCACTCTTTCAGATTCAGGCAAAATCCTCTCGCAAGATGCAGGAAATTCAGCCGCAGCTGAGAGAGTTGCAGGAACGCTATCCAGGCAAGGATATGGAAAGCCGCCAATTATTGGCTGAAGCGACCCAGCGTCTTTACAAAGAAAACGGCGTCAGCATGGGGTCATCCTTTATACCGCTTTTGATCCAGATGCCCATTCTTTTGGCTCTTTTCCAAGCCCTGACTAAGGTGGATGCTCTCAAGGTTGGCCAGTTTCTCTGGATGAACTTGGGGCAGCCGGACCCGTACTTTATCTTGCCGATTCTGGCAGCGGTCTTCACCTTCCTTAGTACCTGGTTGACCAATAAGGCTGCGCCAGAGAAAAATGGTGCTCTGACCGTGATGATGTACGTCATGCCGTTTCTCATTTTCTTCTTTGCCGTGACGTCAGCTAGCGGGGTTGCCCTTTATTGGACCGTGTCCAACGCCTACCAAGTTGTTCAAACCTTGATTTTCAATAATCCTTTTAAAATCATAGCAGAGCGTCAAGCTAAGATTGATGCAGAGAAAGCGCGCCAGGCTAAAATTAGGAAAGCTCAGAAAAAAGCCCAGAAAAAGAAATAGGATAGTAGGAGAGAAAAGATGAAATTTACAGGTGCAAATGTTGAAGAAGCCATCCAAAATGGTTTGGCAGAATTAAATATCCCTCGTAAGAAGGCACATATTACTGTCGTTGCTCGTGAGAAAAAAGGTTTCCTTGGTTTTGGTAAGAGACCAGCGGTCGTCGATATTGATGTTATCAATGAAACAACGGTTGTCAAGGCTAACCAGAAGGCTGTTCGTGGCGTTCCAGATGAAATCAACGAGCAAAACGAGCCAGTGAAAAGTGTATCAGAAGCGACGATTGACCTTGGTAAGGTTGTTGCCGCTGTTAAGGAATACGAAAAGTCTGGTGAGGTCTTAGAGGATGATATCAAGGCTCAGATTCTGAAAAATGAAAAAGAAGCGACTACGATTTTAGAAGAAACAGGTCGTATCGAAATTTTGCCAGAAGAACTCCTGCAACCGGCCTCTGCAGAAGAGACAATTGAAGAAGTTGTTGAAACTCCTGAGGCTACTGAGGAGACAGAGTCTGTTTCAAAATCGGAAGAATTTTCAGACTTAGACATTAAAATCGAGCAACAGCATGACATTGAGCAGGTGGTGGCAGAAGTATCAGCTTACGTGCAGGAAATCTTGGATGACATGGACGTTGAGGCACGGATCGAGACCAGCTATAACCGCCGTACCATCAACATTCAGGTTGATACAAATGAGCCTGGTCGCGTAATCGGCTACCACGGCAAGGTCTTGAAGGCGTTGCAATTGTTGGCGCAGAACTTCCTCTACAACCGCTATGAGCGCAATTTCTACATCAGTATCAACGTTAATGACTATGTGGAACATCGTGCAGAAGTCTTGCAAGGCTACGCTCAAAAATTGGCGGAGCGGGTCCTGGCAGAACAAGAGGCCTATCACACAGATCCGATGTCTAGCAGCGAGCGCAAGATTATCCACCGGATTATTTCCAAAATGGACGGATTGACCAGCTATTCTGAAGGTAGCGAGCCTAACCGCTATGTGGTCGTGGACATTGAAGGACACAACGATTAAAAGAGGTTTAGCCTCTTTTTTTCACACTCCTTACTGAAAATAGGTCAAAATGCCTTGACAAACAGTCAGAATTCTTATAAAATAGTTTGGTATGTTTAGTAACTGATCAAAACTAGCCGGCTAAACGAATACAAGAATCTAAGAGGAGGTATTCATCGTGAAACGTACTTTTCAACCAAGTAAAATCCGTCGTGCTCGTAAACACGGATTCCGTAACCGTATGTCAACCAAAAACGGCCGTCGTGTCTTAGCAGCTCGTCGTCGTAAAGGACGTAAAGTGCTTGCAGTGGCATAAGAAGTCGAATGTAAAACCAGCAGAAACTCGAGTCTGCTGGTTTTTTCTTTTTTAATAATAAACAGATAGGTGAGATGGAAGGACCGAGATACGAATAGGAAGACGATCTCCCTCGTCTCCATCAATGTTGATTTGTAGGTCCCCATCGAGAAGTTTGATTTCCCCTTCCTTGAAGGTTTCATAACCCAGGCTATTACTTTCTTCTGTGACGCCGCCCATCAGCTGAGGAATGGCAGATACCGTATTTAAGAAGTGGCTATCTTTCAGATAGAGCAGGTGTAAAAGGCCGTCATCTACCTTGGCATCTGGAAGAAGGGTTTCAAACCCACCAATGGAATTAGTCAGTCCAATCAGGATGGTTGTCGAGGCAATTTCCTTAGTCTCACCGTCTAATTGAATCTGAAACTCATAGCGTTGGTTGTTTATCAATTCCTTGAAGCCATTGATGAAATAGGCCATCTTCCCATAGCGGGTTTTCTCATCTGGATCAATATTATTGATAGCTTGTGGAATAGCGCCGATTGCCACGACATTCATAAAGTAGCTATCGTTGACCTGGCCAATATCAAGAGGGCGCTTACGGTTTGGATCAAATTGTTTAATAGCTTGCGCTGGATCAAGGGGAATTCCCAAGGCTCGCGCTAAGTCGTTGACCGTACCTAGTGGGAAAAATCCAAAATTCGGTCGATATTCTTCCTTAGCCAGACCACTGATGCCCTCGTTAACTGTCCCATCTCCGCCCATGACAAAGACACTGTCAAAACCTTCTTGTGCAGCCTCCTTGACGAATTGGCAAGCATCTCCGCCTTTTTGAGTTTCTTTTATAAGGACTTGGTTAAAATATTCCTCCAATTTGACCTGGGCCAAGTCTCTAAACTCCAGGGCACGTTCCCCACCAGAACTAGGATTCACTACTAATAAAGCTTTTTTCATGCGAATCTCCTTTCAAAATACAACTTACCTCTATATTATAAGGTATTTAGGCTGTGATTGCAAAAGGAAGCTCCTTGTCACGTGAATTCAATATATCAAAAAACAATTAAAAGTGATATACTAGGATATTATAAGGAGGGATCGATATGGTAACAAAAGAAGAAGCAGTCCAATTGTTACAGGACATGATACAGATTAATACAGAAAATGACAATGAAGAAGAACTGGCTCGCTATATTCAAGAGTTTTTATCTGCTCATGGCATCGAGAGCGAGTTAGTGGAATTTGCGCCAAGACGTGCCAGTTTAGTAGCGGAAATTTCAAATGGGCCTGGGAAAAAATTGGGTCTAACTGGTCATTTGGATGTTGTCAGTGCTGGAAATGCCGAGGATTGGACCCATTCTCCTTTTTCAGGTTTCGTTGATGAAAACAAGATTCTTTGGGGACGGGGAGCTTCAGATATGAAGTCGGGTCTTGCTGCTCTTGTTCTGGCTATGGTTGCCCTCCATGAATCACAAGACTATTCAGGGACCATTCGATTGTTGGCGACTGTTGGTGAAGAAGTTGGAGAATATGGTTCCAAGCAGCTAACGAAGCTGGGCTATGTGGATGATTTAGATGGTATGCTAATTGGAGAACCTTGTAATATTGGGATTATTTATGCTCATAAAGGCTCGTTGAACTACAAGGTCACTTCCAAGGGTACGGCAGCCCATTCTTCCATGCCAGAACTCGGGAACAATGCCATTGAGCACCTCAATCATGCTATGCTGAAGATATCAGAAGCTATTGCACAAGAAGCAACAAAGCATACTGATCCAGAGTTGGGTCAAACCTTTCATAATATTACGGTGGTAACAGGGGGGCAACAGGTGAATTCTATTCCCGATTGGGCAAGTTTTGAAGCTAATGCCAGGACAATCCCTGCTTTTGATAACCAAGACGTAATTCGAACAGTCAAGGAAGTGATTGAAGAGCTGAATGAGCAAGAAGGATTTGATTTAAGTATAGAGGTGACTGCTGATCAAAAACCAGTTGTTAGTGATAAGAATTCTCCACTCATTCAGTCTATTTTGAAAGTACAGCAGCAGTTTCCTAGTTTACAGGTTCCTGCCCAGTTGAAGCAGATGGAAGAGGTTTTAGGAGGTGACCTGTCAGGACAAAACGATCTGCCAACCACCTTAGTCCCTCTAGCGGTATCGGGAACAACCGATGCAGCCCAATTTACTCTGTCGGAGAAAACGTTTGACGTGGCCGTCTATGGCCCAGGCATTCCCATGCTCAATCACAAGATTGATGAACGTTTACCGGTGGAGCAGTACTGGGATTTTATTGCGATTTATCAAGCCATTCTATCTGACTATCTTTCATAATTGGAATGTTTGCCGGATACTGATGAAAGATAAAACTGTTATCGGGGTCATCTGTTTATACTCTATTCAAAAATATAATATACTAGAGACAGAAAAGATCTCACAGGATTTAAGGACGGCCAGCTTGAAGAATGACCATAAAAGAAAGCATCGGACAGGGTTCGGTGCTTTTTCTCAGCCAAATACAGAGGTGGCTTATGGTATAATGGTAGAAAAGAAAGAGAAGTATGATGATAGAAATTTTTGATACACACACCCACCTCAACGTAGAGCAGTTTGACGGTCGGGTTCAAGAGGAATTAGATTTTGCCAAGGAAATGGGGGTCACCCTCCACAATTTGGTCGGTTTTGACCGAGCAACCATTGACAAGGCTATGGAGCTTGCTGACCAGCACCCTGAAATTTATCTGACATTGGGCTGGCATCCGACAGAGGCTGGCACCTATGATGAGGAAGTAGAAAGCTACTTGCTTGAGGCACTCAAACATCCCAAGGTCATTGCCCTGGGGGAGATTGGGCTGGACTACTATTGGATGACGGCGGATAAGGAAACCCAGGCTCGTGTTTTCAAGCGACAGATGGAGCTGGCCAAGCAGTTGGACTTACCCTTTGTGGTTCATACTCGCGACGCTCTGGAAGATACTTACCAGATCATCAGGGAAGTCGGTGTCGGTCCACGCGGAGGCATCATGCATTCCTTCTCTGGCACTCTGGAGGAGGCTCAAGCTTTCATGGACCTGGGTATGCACATCTCATTCTCGGGAGTGGTGACCTTCAAGAAAGCTGTCGAACTTCAGGAAGCGGCGCAAGCATTGCCCCTAGAAAAAATCCTGGTCGAGACGGATGCGCCCTACCTGGCCCCAGTTCCCAAGCGTGGTCGGGAAAATCGCACCGGCTACACTAGATATGTGGTGGATATGCTGGCCCAGCTTCGCAACCAATCGGTCGAAGAGGTGGCGAGAGCGACCTACGAGAATGCAAGGAGCTTGTTCAGAATTGACACAGAAAATTAAGATACAAGAAGTCCTCGTTGTCGAGGGAAAGGACGATACGGCAAACTTGAAGCGGTTTTATGAGGTGGATACCTACGAAACCAGAGGCTCTGCCATATCAGACGATGACTTGGAACGCATCGAGAAACTCCATGACCTGCGGGGAGTCATTGTCTTTACCGACCCAGACTACAATGGGGAGCGGATTCGAAAGATCATTATGCAGGCCATTCCTACGGTCAAACACGCTTTTTTACAGCGGGACGAGGCTACCCCCAAGTCCAAAACAAAAGGGCGGTCCTTGGGCATTGAGCACGCTAGCTTTGAAGACTTAGAAAAGGCCCTAGCAGGCGTGCGTGGTTACTATGATGATGAAAATAACTTTGACATTACCAAGTCTGACCTCATGCGATTGGGGCTTCTCATGGGGGCGGATAGTCGTAGACGCAGAGAATATCTGGGCGAACAGCTCAGAATTGGCTATTGTAATGGCAAGCAACTCCTCAAACGATTGGAATTGTTTGGGATAAGCTTGGCGGAAGTTGAGGAGTGTATGGTGAGCTATCATGGATAGAGTTTACGCTGTTAAGTGCTTGGTAAAAAACGAGTTTGAGCCAACTTATGAGAATTACTCATCTTATGAAGAAGTGACCTACTTGCTGCCGGCTAATGTCCTTGTTTGGGAGGATGAGCAGGTTAACACGGAAGCGCTACTTGACTATTTGCGTGATCTGGTCGAAGATGGCTATATCAATGCGGATGGTATTTGGAAGCAGAGCCGTTTGTTTCATATTGCCGGTGTGCAAGAAATGGACGACAGGGTAGAGTTTGATGGACCAGCTGTAGAAGTTTATCGTTGGTTTTACACTTTTGAACGTCCAGTTACTGGGGAAGAATTTTTGAATCTCTATTATTTTGATGATCTGGGGAGATAGGGCAATGTCTAGACTAGAACAAGTCATCCTAACCAATATGTGCATGATTACAGACGGTCAGCGGGTGTTGGTCCAGGAACGAAAGTCAGCAAAGTGGCCGGGCGTCACGTTTCCGGGTGGGGATTGTGTCATAATAATGACAGGTGCTTAAAACGCTGATAAATCAAGGATTTGAGCGTTCTACAATCTGTCGTTAAGGAGGAAAAATTTATTTTATTATTTATAATATCGCATAAGCGAGAACATGTTAATAAGTGTTCTCGTTTTTTTATTTTCAGGAGGAATTCATGCAAAAGAAGGAACAATCATCACGCCAAATCGTGATATGTCATCTCGTGACTATTTTAGGAGTTGATATTGTGAAAGCAACTCAGCTAATTGATGAAATGGAACAAGTAGGTTTAATCCGATTTGATGAATTCGGAAATGTTGGACTTTTAGTCTTGGAGGGATAATCATGAAACGTATTACCGCTAATCAATATCAGACATCAGAGCGTTATTATAAACTCCCAAAAGTCTTGTTTGAGAGTGAACGGTATAAGGATATGAAACTGGAGGTTAAGGTAGCCTACGCGGTTTTAAAAGATCGGTTGGAATTGTCTTTGAGTAAAGGTTGGATTGATGAGGATGGAGCTATATATTTGATTTATTCCAATTCAAATCTGATGGCACTTTTAGGCTGTTCAAAGTCAAAACTACTCTCTATCAAGAAAACCTTACGCGAATATGGCTTAATCGATGAAGTCCAACAGTCCTCTAGTGAAAGAGGACGAATGGCCAATAAGATTTACTTGGGGGAGTTGGAACATGAACCTACCCCTGTCTCAAATTCAGACGGGGCTAGTGTTAAAAAAACACTAGGGGGGTCTCAAAGAAAGACGGGGCCGGTCTTATATTCAGCCCCTAGTGAGACTGAAGGAAGTGAGACTAAGTATAGTGAAACTAAAGGGAGTGATTTCCTTATTGAGGACGAGGAGGAGAGGCAGCTGGTAGATGAGAAACAAGAAGAAAACTTTACTTCAAAAGTCGATGGCGTTACCAAGTACGATCGAGACTATATTTGGGGTTTGGTTCATGACCAGTTAAGACAGACGGGTCTATCTCAGTCGGCTAGTGACTATGCCATGCTCTATTTTAGTGACCGTTATCAGTATGCTTTGGAACATATGCGATTTGCTCGGTCAGCGGAAGTGATAGCTGAATACGTGTTTAATGGTGTGCTGTCAGAATGGACCAAGCAACTGAGACGACAAGAAGTAAAGGGAGGTGATTAAGATGATTTGGTGGATACTAGGTGGAATCTATTTGATTTCAATCATCATTTTGATTGTTGAAATCATCCGAGCACCAGAAATGGATGATCATATATAGGCAAGAGTTTTACAAGTGTAAGGCTCTTTTTTAGTTGGAAAGAGAGGAAAAATGAAGTTTTTAGATTTATTTGCTGGGATAGGCGGTTTTAGACTAGGAATGGAATCACAGGGCCATGAGTGTTTGGGCTTTTGTGAAATTGATAAGTTCGCCAGAACATCTTATAAAGCCATGTTTAACACAGAAGGGGAAATAGAATATCATGACATTAAAGAGGTCACAGACCATGACTTTAGACAATTTAGAGGGCAAGTGGACATCATCTGCGGGGGATTTCC